>CAZSGU010000007.1:0-32314 GCA_964606555.1 uncultured bacterium
TCCAGCTGAAGAACCTGTAGAAGAAACTCCTGAAGAAGAAACTCCTGCAGAAGAACCTGTAGAAGAAGCTCCAGCTGAAGAACCTGTAGAAGAAACTCCTGAAGAAGAAACTCCTGCAGAAGAACCTGTAGAAGAAGCTCCAGCTGAAGAACCTGTAGAAGAAACTCCTGAAGAAGAAACTCCTGCAGAAGAAAAATCTTAATTAAAGATTTGATATTGTAATAAGGAGGTATGATGGAATTGACTGATCTTATTAAGGCAATTGTTAGCGAATTAGTGGATAATCCTGAAGAAGTTGATATCAAAGAGGTTGAGACAGAAAATCAGATAATTCTTGAATTAAAAGTTTCTAAAGATGATTTTGGTAAAGTTATTGGAAAAAGTGGAAGGAATATTTCTGCAATTAGAACAATATTATTTGCTGTTAATGCTAAAAAAGGCGGTAAAAGAGTAAAACTTGATGTAGTTGAATAAATTTTAGGTTATTGATAATGAATATCTATTTTATTACCCCTTTCCCAGAACTAGTTGAAACTTTAGTTAAAAATAATATCTCAAACCAAGGGATAAAGAAGAATCTGGTTAATGTTGATGTTATTAATCTTAGAGATTTCTCAAATAATGAATATAAACAAATTGATGATGAACCTTATGGTGGAGGAAGTGGAATGATTATGATGTGTGAGCCTTTATTTAAGGCTATAGAGCATTGTATTGATAAATCTCCTCATAAACCGAAGGTAATTTTCCCTTCTCCAAAAGGTAAAATTTTAAATCATTCAGTTTCTGAAAATTTAAGTAAAGAAAATTCATTGATTTTTATATGCGGTCATTATAAGGGAGTAGATCAGAGAGTAATTGATAAATATGTTGATTTTGAAATTTCAATAGGAGACTATGTTATTTCCAATGGAGAACTTTCTTCTATGATAGTCTTTGATTCAATTATCAGATTAGTACCAGGAGTCCTTAATGATTTAAATTCGGCAATGACTGATTCTTTTGTTGACGATTTACTTGATGCTCCTTATTTTACGCGACCAAATGAGATTGATGGTTTAAAAGTACCTGATGTGTTATTATCTGGAAATCATCAGTTGATTGAAGAGTGGAAAAACAATAAAAAAGTTGAGATAACTAAAGATAAAAGACCTGATCTTTGGAAGAAATATAAAGAAAAAAAGAAATGAGTAAAGAAGATTCAAAAAAAATTCCAGACTTTAAACCTGGCGATATATTATCAATTAACGTCAATGTAAAAGAAGGACAGAAAGTTCGTCAACAGCTTTTTAAAGGTACAGTAATTGCAAGAAAAGGTTCCGGTGTTGGAGAAACAATTACCGTTAGAAAAGTTTCTAATGGTATAGGTGTTGAAAGAATTTTTCCTCTTCACTCTCCTAGCATAGCTTCTATTAAGGTTAACAAAGTTAACAAGGTAAGAAAAGCTAAATTATACTATCTAAGAAATCTTTCTGGTAAAGCAGCGAGATTATCTGAAAAAAAATAAAGGATTACTAGGGAAATAATGTTAGTTAGTATGACAGGTTTTGGTTTTGGCCATTACGAAGATAAATCTATTTCTATTGATGTAGAGATTAGATCTTTTAATTCCAGGTATTTCGAGCTACAAACAAGATATTTTGACTTATCTGGAGAAACAGAATATAAAATTAGAAGATTCCTAAAGAAAAAATTAAAACGAGGTTCTGTAACTTTAAGCATAAGAATTGATTCTAAAAATCAGTTTAAAGTGAATAATCATAAAATAGAGAGTTTTCTTAAGGCTTATAAAAATATAGAAAAGAAATATAATCTCGAATTAGACTATAACAAGCTTTTTTCTAGCAGTGATTTAGTTAGATTTTCTACATCAGATAAAGTTTTTGATAATAAAATTCTTAAAGCTATTAATACAGCAACAAATCAAGTTATATCGATGAGAATTAAAGAAGGAAATGATATTCAAAAAGAATTTTTGAAGTATATTACTATTGCCAAGAAAGATTTGCAAAAAATCGAATCTATTTCCCTTAAAGAAGTTACTAAATTGGCTAACGGAAAAAGTAGTTCTGATTCTAAGGTTGAAGATATTGAAAAATTAGACATTACTGAAGAGATAGATAGAACAAAAAGTCATTTTAACCAGATACAATCATCAATTAGATCAAAAGAACTTTCTGGAAAAAAGATTAATTTCATTCTTCAAGAAATAAATAGAGAATCAAATACAATTTTATCAAAGTTTTTGGATAAAAAGATTGCAAAAAATGCTATCAGTCTGAAAATTCAGACAGAGAAATTAAGGGAACAGATAAACAATATATTATGAAACTTCTTTTTACATTATCAGGTTCTTCCGGATCAGGAAAAACAACTTTGTTAGATTTATTATCTCGTGATTTGGCTATCAATATTTCGGTTTCTCATACAACGAGAGAAAGAAGGGAATATGAGATTGATGGAATTCACTATCATTTTGTTTCAGAGGAAAAATTTAATAGCCTTATCGAAAATGATAAATTTATTGAATATGAAAATGTTCATGGTGACTTATATGGTACAACAAAAGAAGGAGTAGAACGTTATTTAGCTGGAAAGAAACCATTATTGATGGAATTAGATGTTAAAGGTGCATTAAATCTAAAAAAAATGTATCCAGAGAGTGCGATTTCTATATTTTTATCAGCTCCAAGTTTTAATGAATTAGAAAATAGACTAATTCATAGATCATCAGAATCAAAAGAGGAGATTGATAAAAGATTAAGTAGGTTTTCTGAAGAGGAGAATCTAAAAAAAGAATTTGACTATACAGTTATTAATGATAACTTCGAATCCACATTTGAAGAGTTAAAACAAATGATACTTTCAATGATAAAAGAGGATTAAAAAATGGCAATTGGACCAATTTCTTTTAAAAAATTACTAAAAAAAACTGATGATATCTATGAATCTGTGGTGGTTTCCTCTCGAAGAGCAAAACAAATTCTTCAAGAACGTGTTCTGAAACAGATAATTGAAGAAAATACCGAACTTCAAGAAGAAGAAGGCATTTTATCAGAACCAGTTGTCAGGGAAGAGATTGACTTTGATAAAGAAGAAAAAGTAACAACAATTGCCCTTGATGAATATCTTGAAGGAAAAGTGGATTGGAAAAAAACAGAAGAATCAATTGACCAAGAATCTTAATGCAAAAAAAGAATATCTATTGCAGAATCAAGAACTATTTGGAAAAGAAATATTTCTTGATATAACTCAAAAATCATCACCTTTCCCTAACCAATTAAATACATTCGAAAAAAATATCTGTAATTGTGAAAAATGTGATTTACATGAAAGTCGTACAAATTTTGTTTTTGGTGAAGGCGATGAAAATGCAAGTCTGCTCTTAATCGGAGAAGCTCCTGGAGCACAAGAAGATCTTGAAGGAAGACCTTTTGTTGGTAGATCTGGAAAATTACTTGATAAAATATTAAAAGCGATTGATAGAGATAGATTTAATGATACCTATATTTGCAATATTTTAAAATGCAGACCTCCTGAAAATAGGAATCCATCATTAAGTGAAGTTGATAAATGCAAACCATATTTAAATCATCAGATTAAATTAATTAATCCGAGACTTATTGTAACGCTTGGGTTAGTTGCAACATCAACATTGTTAGGAAAAGATTCTTCTCTAAAAGATATGAGAAATAATATTTTTTATTATATGAACTATCCTGTTATTGTAACTTATCACCCTGCTTTTCTGTTAAGAAGTCCAAGTTTTAAGAAAAATGCATGGGAAGATTTTAAAAGAATTAGAGACTATATAAAGAATTAAACTTGTCAGGGCCAAAAAAGATTGTTAATCTAGTTAATATGGCTATTTATATGATGTTGATAGTCTGTGGATAAATATTGATGAATAAAAGGTAATATGGCTGAAAATAAGACAGAAAAGAATATTAATTTACAACCTCAATCTCTTGAGGCAGAAGAAGCTGTTCTCGGAGCAATGATGATTGATGATGCTGCTGCCAATAAAGCAATAGGGTTATTAAAGTCTAGTAGTTATTTCTATAAAGAAGCTCACAGAAAAATATTTGAAGCAATGCTTATTTTATCTGAGGAAAGCAATCCGATTGATACTGTATCAGTTTCAAATGAATTAAAAAAGAAAAAGTCTTTAAAATCAGTAGGTGGTCTCTATTATCTAACTGGTCTTGTAGATAAAGTTCCTACTGCTGCAAATATTGAGACATATGCTTCTATTGTAAAAGAAAAAGGTATTTTGAGAGATTTGATTTCTGCGTCTCATTATATGTCGAAAAAGGCATTTGAATCAGGAGAAGATGTTGCAAGCATCCTTGATGAAGCAGAGCAGTCTATTTTTAGTCTTACACAGCAGAAGGATAACAAGCTTTTTCAACACATAAAGCCTATTTTGACCGAAGCAATTCAAAATCTTGAAAAGATGCAGAGTAAAAAAGGATCTGTTGTAGGTGTCCCTTCTGGAATTATTGATTTAGATAATGTTACAGCTGGTTTTCGTAAAAGCGATTTAATTGTGATTGCTGGAAGACCATCTATGGGTAAAACAGCTCTTGCGTTGTCAGTTGCTAGGAATGCTGCTTTAGAGAGTAAGGTTCCAACAGCTATTTTTAGTCTTGAAATGTCAAGCGATCAGTTAGCACAAAGATTGCTTTCTTCTGAGGCAAGAATAGATGGCCAAAAAGCAAGAACGGGTCGATTACAGCCTGCAAGATGGAAAGATATTACTATTGCTTCAGGAAAACTTGCTGATGCTCCACTTTTTATAGATGATACTCCCGCTTTATCAATCTTAGATTTACGATCTAGAGCAAGAAGATTAAAGAGAGAAGAAAATATTGAGTTGCTTATAGTTGATTATCTTCAATTAATGCAAGGTCCTAGAAGATCAGAAAATAGACAGCAAGAAATTTCTAGTATCACCCAATCATTAAAGGCTCTTGCTAAAGAATTAGATATTCCTGTCATAGCTCTTTCTCAGCTTTCTAGAGCTGTAGAATCAAGAACTGATAAAAGACCTGTGCTTTCCGATCTTCGTGAGAGTGGTGCAATCGAACAAGATGCAGATGTTGTGATATTTTTATATAGACCATTTGTTTATGATGATAAAAAAATTGATCAAAAAGGGTTAGCATATCTAATTGTTGCAAAACAAAGAAGTGGTCCTACCAGAACAGTAAAAGCTACTTTTATTGATACTTATGCCAGATTTGAGAATTATACGGATTGGTCTGAATCTGAAAACGTGAGTTAATTATGTCATCAGATAAAATCGTTGCTTCGAATAATGATTTAATTAATAAAAAAAGTGTTGCACTTCTTTCAAGATTAAAATCAAATAAATCAAAAAAACTTATCAAAGATGCTCTAGAGTTTTCTGTTAAAATGCATCATGGACAGGAAAGAAAATCTGGGCTCCCATATGTAAGTCACTGTATCGATGTTGCCAATATATTATTGGATTGGAATATGGATGCTACAACCATTGCTAGTGCATTGTTGCATGATGTAGTTGAAGATACCGATGTAACGTTAGAGAATATCAAACTACTGTTCGGAAATGATGTTGCATTTCTAGTTGATGGAGTTACAAAAATTGATAACATTGTTTTTAAATCAGAAAAACATAAACAAGCTGAAAATTTTACTAAACTTTTTCTTTCTCTGGCAAAAGATTTAAGAGTAATTATTATCAAATTTGCTGATCGTCTAAATAATATGGAAACTATTGAATATCTATCGCCAAAGAAAAGAAAAGAAGTTGCAACTGAAACTAGTGAGATTTTTGTTCCGCTAGCTCACAGACTTGGAATGGCAAAGCTCAAGTGGGAATTAGAAGATTTATCCCTCAAATGTTTAGATCTTAAAGGGTATAATAAGGTGGATAAGAAAATTTTAGAGTCTTCAAAAGTGAGTGAAAACATTATCAACAATGCTATCAAGCCAATTAAAAAAGAGTTAAAACAATATAAAATTAATGCTGATATTTTTGGAAGATATAAATCCATATCTTCTATCTATAGAAAGATTAAATCACAGAGTAAAGAATTTGAAGACATATATGATTTATATGCGATAAGGATTATTGTTGACAAAATTGAAGAATGTTATTTAACCCTAGGTGTTATTCATAGTATCTATCCTCCTATGCAAGATCGTTTTAAAGATTTTATTGCTACCCCTAAAACCAATGGATATCAATCTATCCATACAACTGTTTTAACTAAGGATAATAAGCTTACTGAGATTCAAATCAGAACAAAAGAGATGGATGATACTGCAGAGACCGGAATTGCTGCACATTATATCTATAAAGGCAGTGAGAAAATGAAAGATCTAGATAATCAAGTGCCTTGGTTAAGAGACTTGTCAGCAATTATGGACGGTGATAATACTGAGCCAGAAGAACTAATGGATTTATTAAAAATTGATATGTTTGAAGATGAAATATTTATCTTCACACCAAAGGGAGACTTAAAAAAACTTCCTGTTGATTCTACTCCCTTAGATTTTGCATTTTCTATCCATAGTGATGTAGGTTTTTCTTGTGTAAGGGCTAAGGTTAATAAAAAACTTGTACCTTTAAGTTATAATCTAAATAATGGGGATATTGTTGAGATTGAAACTAGCAAAAACCAGAAACCAAATAGTAGTTGGTTAAATTTTGTAAAAACTTCAAGAGCTTCGCATGCAATTAACAAGTATTTAAGAAGTATTGAAATTGAAGAGAGTATTAAAGTCGGAAATCAATTGCTTGAAAAAGGTCTTAGAAAATCTAAGCTTTATAATAAGCTCAGCGAAGTTAAGTCTAGATACAGTGAACTTAATTATAAGAATTTAAATGAATTTCTATCTGACCTAGGTAGAGGAAGAATTATCTTAAAAGATGTTATTGGTAAACTCTTTCCTGATGTTAGATCTTCAAAAAATAAGATACCTTCTCAGGTAGATTTTATAGAATCGGCTAGATCTGAATCGGAAGGGATTAATTTGGATGGAGTGAGAAATCTTGTGGTAGATTATGCAAAGTGTTGTAATCCTGTTCCAGGAGATTCAGTTATTGGATATATTTCTAGAGGAAGAGGCTTAATTGTACATAGGTTATCTTGTTTTAATTTATCATCTTTGTCTGGTTCTAAGGAAAGGCTTGTTTCTGTCAATTGGGATATAAAAAAAGATATTTCATTTAAAACTAAGTTGCATATAACATGTCTTGATAAAGCAGGAGTGCTTCATAATATCACAGAGACGATTGCTAAAGAAAAGATAAATATTTTAGATGTTGAAACAGATGTGAATATAGGTGGTGTATCTGATATATGGATTGTCTGTACAGTTAAAGATTTAAAGAGTCTTAATGGATTAATTAATGCTATTTCGAAGATTAAGAATGTAGATACTGTTGAAAGAGTATTTTCGTAACAATGGGAAGAATTCTTGGCATAGATTTTGGGCTCTCTAAAGTAGGTGTAGCTATTTCAGATCCGTCTGGTATCATTTCTTTACCTCTGAAGGTAATTCGTTATAATGATAAGAAAGAATTAATAAATAATCTTATTAGTATTTCTAAAGATAAGAATATAAAGAAAATTGTTATTGGATATCCTATAGGAATGAACTATGAGAAAAATGAAATGACTGAAATTATAGATCTCTTTAAAAAAGATATGGAGAAAGCTGGTTTTGAGGTTTTCCTTGAAGATGAAAGACTCTCTAGTGAATATGCAAAAAAGGTCATGATTGAACAAAATATAAAGACAGGAAAAAATAAAGAATTAGTAGATTTAACTGCTGCATCAATAATTTTACAAACTTATCTAGATAGAAGTAAACATTCATGAAATCAAAAGGAATATTTCTTGCTTTTCTGTCGGGAATTTTATTAGCGCTCTCATATCCACCTATTAGTCTAGGTTTTTTTGCCTGGTTTGCCCTAGTACCATTATTTTACTGTCTGTTTCAGTCTAAAGATTTAAAACATAGTATCATTTTAGGATTTATATCTAGTATTACAAGCAATTTAATTATTCTAAACTGGATTGCTCTTAATACTGGTACATCTTTGACAACAGCAATTATTTCCTATTTAGTATTATCGTTGTACTTAACTATTTTTTGGATATTATTTGTTATCTCTATTCATTTTTCTCCTAAAAAGATAGAACTGTTTTTTATTCCTTTTTCATGGGTATTTTTTGTTGAATTTTTAAGAAATTTTGGTCCGTTAGCAGGTCCATGGATGAACTTGTCATTGACCCAGTCTGGATATATAAGAATTATACAACTAGTTAATATAGAAACGCATGTTGTTTCATTTATTGTGATTCTATTTAATATTATGTTGTATAAATATCTTGTAGAAAAGAATATGATATTTATAAAATATTTTATTCTACTTTTATGTACTATTTTATTTTTTGGAAACCATCAGTTTAACCATCAAAATAATAGATTAGTAGACAAATCAATTAATGTATCTATAGGGCAGCCTGTGATTTTTTCAGATGAAAAATGGAATAGAGAATTAAAACAAAAAAATTTCCAGATTATGGAGTCTCTTTTATTGAAGTCATTAGAAGAAAAAGCAGAAATTATAGTTTGGCCCGAAGTGTCTGTTCCATCATATTTGGCAACAAATATTAATGATAGGTTATTTTTCCAAGAAAAGTTGATGGACAAGGATTCTTTTCTTATCCTTGGAATCCCAGAGAGAAAATTTATTGATGGACAACATTTTAGTTATAATAGTGTTATGGTTATGTATCCAAATGGTAATTTTTCCACTTATCAAAAGTTATTTTTGGTTCCATTTGCTGAATATGTACCATTTTTTAAATCATGGTTGACAAAGATTAATCAATTTGATGATATGGGAAATTTTACACCTGGTACTGAGTATAAGATATTTCCTATAAAAGACTATAAGATTGCAACCCTAGTTTGCTATGACTCTAGTGATCCAAAGATTGTAAAGACTATGGTTCAGAATGGTGCAGATATTCTATTCATTGTCACAAATGATTCATATGTCGGTGAATTTATGCCTTATCAGCACTTTGAGTTGGCAAAGTTGAGGGCTATTGAACAAAGAATTCCTGTGGTACAAAGTGCAAATAATGGAATATCAGGTATAATTTTACCTTCTGGAAAAGTGATTTACAGATCAGACTTAAATGAAAGAGTTGTACATACAGAGAAAATTCCAATTTATGAGTAGATATAAAATTACTATTCAGTATGATGGTTCTAATTTTTTTGGTTTTCAATCTCAAAAAGATTCTAATACTATTCAAAATAAGATTGAAAAATCATTATCATTTCTTAACGATAATCAACCAATCAATATAGTTGGGGCAAGTCGAACTGATTCTGGAGTTCATGCGTTGGGTCAAATAGCCCATTTTGATCTTAAAACTTCTTTGGATGATAATAACATTAAGAATGCCATTAATGCTCGACTACCACATGAAATACGTATTACTGAAGTTGAGAGTGTATCAGATAAATTCCATTCTAGATATAATGCCAAGAAAAAAGAATACATCTATCAGTGTACATTGGATAATAATCCATTGTTAAAGTCTAATTATTGGTTTGTTAAAAATATTGATTTAGATATTCTTAATCATATTTCAGAAAAATTGTGTGGTAATCATAATTTTTTATCTTTTTCGAAGTTTAATCCAGAGAAAGAAAATACAATGTGTGAAATTTTTGTATCAAAATGGATTTTAGAAGATAAAAAGTTATTATATATTACTGAAGGAAATAGATTTTTACATCATATGGTTAGATATTTGGTGGGTACTATGATAGCTTGTAGTCAGAAAAAGATTAATGATGATTTTACAGATTTGTTAGAAAATCCTATTAAAGATGCAAAAATCTTTAAAGCGCCAGCTAATGGATTAATATTGAATAAAATTTATTATGAAAATTAAAATATTATTTATAATGGTTTTTCTAATTATTTGTTGTAACAGCGCAACGAATGAAAATGTTGATATCCAAAATGAGATTTACAAATCAAAGGATACAGCTGTTACTAAAGCAATAAATAAAGCTAGTCCATCAGTTGTGAGTTTATATGTCGTTAAAGATGTAAGAAATTTTTGGGGTTATTCTGCACGACCTAGTAGTGGTTCTGGATTTATTATAAGTCAAGATGGGTATATTCTAACCAATGCTCATAATGTTATAAATATAAGAGAATCTATTGTTGTTGTATTGCCTGGTGGAACACAAT
The DNA here is from genome assembly GCA_964606555.1 of uncultured bacterium. Taxonomy (GTDB): domain Bacteria; phylum Fidelibacterota; class Marinisomatia; order Marinisomatales; family Marinisomataceae; genus Marinisoma. Next base: position 10,280 of record CAZSGU010000007.1, read on the forward strand.
ATAATGCAGTATTGGTAGGTTTTGATGAACAATCTGATGTCGCTTTATTGAAGATCGATGGAGACAATTTTTTATATTCCCAAATTGGCGATTCTGATAATTTATTAGTTGGAGAATTTGTAGTAGCTTTAGGTAATCCTCGTAAGCTATTTGCTGCAGCCAATAATCAACCAATAGCTTCTTTAGGGATTGTAAGTGCTGTAGATGCAGACTTTGGTCTCCAATCTAATGGTAAAGTTCTTGATAATATGATACAAACAGATGCTTCATTAAATCCAGGGAATAGTGGAGGACCTTTGGTTGATGCTAACGGATATGTTATAGGGATTAATACATTTGTACAGAATGATTCTGAAAATCTTGGTTTTGCTATCCCAATCAATTATGCGATGGAAATTGCAGAAGAAATTAAAATTAAAGGATTCATCGATAGAAGAGCTATGACAGGATTATATTTTTATTCAAATATGGTGATTTCAACTATAGATCATAATGCAGCCGATAACCAAGAACTAAAAATAAATGATAAAGTTACAGCAGTGAATGATATACAAGTTCTAAGTATACAGGATTTTAGAAATGTAATTAAGAGATCTGATGTTAGACCAGGAGATGCTATTGAGTTAAAAATTTTAAGGGATGGAAAAATAAAAATAGTTAACTTAGTAACCCGATAATGGCTAAAAGAGATTTCAAATTATTAATGCTTGGACTCCTATTTGGTGCAATGATTGGTACACTTCTAGGACAAGTTTTGACATTTTTATTACCTGATGGTAGTCCTGTTAAAGCATTTTTTTTAGTTTCCTTTTTTGAATTTCCTTTTGCTTGGATGGATGGGAATGGCACTAAGGTGTTAGATTTTGGTATGTTTGCAATCAATTTTGGTCTTGTTTTAAGATTTAATGTTTGTAGTATTATTGGTTTTTCGGTTGCATATTATTTATTAAAATACTTTAGATAAAATAAATGAGGTTTTTTTATGTTTAATTTAGGTACAGGTGAATTAGTAATAATCTTTCTTATTCTTTTGCTTCTTTTTGGTGGTAAGAGATTACCTGGTTTAGCAAGAGGTTTTGCTAAATCATTAAGAGAATTCCGTGGTGCATTAAATGATACCAAGGAAGAAATAAGAAAATCTGAAGATTCCGAAGAATAAGTATAGATGTCTTCATCTAATTCTTTAAAGAAGAAATTTTCTTCTGAAAAGCAAAAAATTGCTGATAGCAAGACCAATTCTGTGATAAGAACAAGGTTTGATAAAGTTTTATCTCAAAAATTCTCTTCTAATGATCCTTTATATGGTAAAAGTATTCTTATTAAAGACAATATTGCAATTAAAGACGAAGAATTAACATGTGCATCAAATCTTTTACAATCTTATAAGTCTCCATACAATGCAACTGTAGTAGATCGGTTATATTCCGCTGGTGCTGCGATTACTGGTCAAACAAATATGGATGAATTTGCAATGGGATCATCATCTGAGTATTCATTGTATGGTTCTGTTAAGAATCCATATGATTTAAAAAGAGTTGCAGGAGGTTCAAGCGGTGGATCAGCTGCAGCTGTATCAGAAGGTCTCTGTGATATTGCTTTAGGATCTGATACAGGTGGTTCGGTACGACAACCAGCTGCATTTTGTGGTATCTATGGTTTAAAACCAACATATGGTAGAGTTTCAAGATATGGTTTAGTTGCTCATGCATCATCATTTGATGCAATAGGCATATTATCAAAGAATATCGGTGATATGGTTGATGTTTTTAGCGTTATAGCAGGTTTTGATTCAAAGGATGCTACATCATCAAAAGAAAAAGTTTTAAATAAGAAATATTACCACCAACATGGTCTTCCTAAGAATGTAGGTATACTAAAAAGAGAAGTTTTATCTGATATAGATGATGAAATCATCAAAAATTATGATATTATCCTAGATTTTCTTATAAAAAACGGGGTGAATCTTGTTGAAATTGAATTGCCATATTTCAAATACTGTATTGCTACATATTACATACTAACAATGGCCGAAGCATCTTCAAATTTGTCTCGATTTGATGGCATAAGATATGGTTCTAGAGAAAAAGCCAGCAATTTGGATACAACATATACCCAATCAAGATCAAAAGGTTTTGGTCCTGAAGTCAAAAGGAGAATAATTACTGGAACCTACATTTTATCATCTGGGTATTATGATGCATATTATTCTAAGGCTTTGAAAGTAAGAAGGTTAATCAAACAGAAATACAATAAATTATTTTCAAAACTTGATTGTATATTTATTCCGACCACTGCTTCTCCATCTTTTCATTTGAAAGCCAACTTAGATGATCCAATGAAAATGTATCTTTCTGATATGTTTACTGTTCCAGTCAATTTGATTGGTTCTCCAGCTCTAAATATTCCTGGAGGAAAGACAAAGAAGAATTTACCTATTGGATTTCAAATTGTTGGAGATTCTTTTAAAGAGGAAACTTTGTTTCGTTTTGCGCATTCATTAGAGAGAGCAAAGCTGTTTAAATAATATAGATGGAATTCTTAAATCCGAACTTTTTATATTTACTAGTTGTACTAGTACTTCTAATGCTATCTAAAATAGTATTTTTTTCTAAAAGAAATGCTTCATTACAAGTTTCCAATGCAGAAACTCTAAAATTATTTTTTAATAAGGGAGCTTCCTTAAAAATCTTTGTATTGAATAGTTTGTTTCTTATTGCCTTATCACTTTTAATTATCGCTTTAGCAAGACCAAGAATATCTAGTTCCGATAAAGTAGTTACAGTAGATGTAGTAGACATTATTTTGGTCTTAGATACAAGTAGTAGTATGCTAGCAGAAGATTTCAAACCGAATCGATTAGAAGCCGTAAAACAAGCAGCTCAAGATTTTATTAAGAATAGAAATGGAGATAGAATCGGTCTTCTTGTATTCGGGAAAGAAACATTTATACAATGTCCATTAACTGTTGATTATAGTGTCTTAAATAATTTGTTAACCGAAGTAACAGTTATTGAACGAAAGTATGATGGTACAGCAATCGGAATAGCTATTGCAAATGCAATTAATAGGTTACGTGCTAACGATTCTAAAAGTAAAGTAATAATACTTTTATCAGATGGTAGCAATAATTCTGGTGCAATAGATCCAATATCAGCTGCTAAAATGGCAAACGAATATAATATTAGAATTTATACCATTGGCGCGGGAACAAGACAGGCTGTTACATATATTCCTGATCGAGGGTATATTAGAAATGAAATTGATGAAGATACACTTAAAAAAATCGCTGTAGAAACTGGTGGAAAATATTTTAGAGCAATTGATAAAGAAAGTTTGTCAGATGTTTATGAAGAGATTAATGATCTTGAGAAATCTGAGATTACAGTAGATTATTTTATTCAATATAGAGAAGTATACCTGTATTTCCTTTGTATTGGGTTTGTGATATTGTTGTTTTATGAGTTGTTAAGTATAATTTATTTTAGAAAAATAATATGATTTTTGAGAATATAACTTTGTCGTTGGTATCATTACTATTTGTTTTGATTTTATTGGTTATTCGCCTCTACATGAACAAATCACATTCAATTTTTGGTGAAGATAATTTTAATCCTGAATTTGCAAAAGATCTTTTTGCTTATGGTAATTTTCAATTCATTAGACTTAAGAAAATACTAATCTATTTATCATTTTTTGTATTGGTATTATCAATTGCTGGGTTAAAAACAGGCATTACAGTAAAACCAATTGAAAGAAAAGGTATTGATATTATGTTTTGTGTAGATGTATCTAGAAGCATGGATGCTGAAGACATTAAACCATCACGAATTGATAAAGTAAAGTTTGAAATCAATAAAGTTATTAATCAATTGTCAGGAGATAGATTAGGAATTGTAGTTTTTTCTGGATCAAACTTTCTTTATTTACCGTTAACTATGGACTACGATGCAGCAAAATTGTTTGTTAAGAGCATTGATACTAATATGATTTCTTCAAAAGGAACTGCTATTGCTCAAGCATTAGAGACTTCTATTTCTTCATTTTCTGAAGAAGATCAGCAAGAAAAGATGGTATTTCTCTTTTCTGATGGGGAGGATCATAGCAATGATTCGCTTAATATGATAGAATCTAACTTACCTGATGATGTGAGAATCCATGTAATTGGAATTGGGAGTGTTAAGGGTTCATTGATACCTGTAATCACAGAAAAAGAAAATGTATTTCTAAAAGATAGTTCAGGCAATCTTGTAATGACAAAACTAAATGAAGATTTTTTAATAAAAGTATCAGAAATTGGCAAAGGATCTTTTTTAAGAGTTTCAAATAATGAATCTATAAGTGAACCTATAGTCAATATCGTTAGTACTGGAGAAGAATCATTAATTAATTCATATGAATTTTCTGATTATGATTATAAGTATCAATATACTCTGTTTTTTGCCATTCTTTTTCTTTTTGTTAGTTATATTTTACCAACAGGGAATAGAAGAGTATGAAGATATTATTTATAGTAGCAATTTTTTCAACTTGTTTAATATCTCAAGATGCCGGTTATAAGTTGTATAAAGATGGGGATATTGAATCTGCATTAGAATATTATAAAGCATTGATTCAATTGGGCAATGATGATATATCCCAAGAAGATATTCTATATAATATAGGCACTATTTACTCCAATATGGATAGTACTTCAGAAGCAGGTTCAATTTTCCAACAAGCTTATCATGATTCATTGGATTTTTCATCCGACTTAAGCTATAATTATGGAAATGTATTATATAGGAATGAACAATTAGATAAGAGTCTGGAGGCCTATAAGAATACACTATTAAGAGACCCTAACGATTCTGATGCAAGAAAGAATTATGAATTTGTGAAAAATAAGATTAAAGAAAATAAAAATATGGAAAAACAGCAGGACCAGAATCAAGACTCTAAAGATAATGAGGAAGACAAAAGCGATAATAGCAATAACAATTCTGATCAAGACAAAAATCAAAATGAAAACGAAAAAGATAAAAAAGATAATTCAGAGAATAATAATAATGAAAATTCTCAAAATGAATCTCCTCAAGTTGGAAATAATCAAAATAAACAAATGCAATCAAATCAAAGTGCTGAAAATATTTTGAATGCACTCAAAGAAAATGAAAAAGTAAATAAAAAAAGAAAACAAAAAAATTATTCTCAAGAATCAAATAAGGATTGGTAATGAAAAAATTACTATCATTTCTCTTATTCTTTTCTTTTTTGCTATGTCAGAATATTGAAACAATTGTTAGCAATAAAAATGTCAGTCTCAATGAATCTTTAGATTTTATTATCAAATTAGAAGACATTGATACTAATCCAGAAGTCAATTTTGTGCCAATGTTGGACTATTTTTCTATTATTTCAGGCCCAAATATTGGTAGTGAGTATAAGTTTATTAATGGAAAAAAATCTAGTTCCCGATCAATATCATGGAGAATTATTCCAAAGAAAACAGGTGAGATAAAAATACCAAATCTAGAGGTTAAAGTTGGTAAGAAGATATATCTAACAGAAGATATTACAATTAATGTTTCCGAAGAAATATCTAATGCAAGTAGTAATGATATGTTTCTAAAGGTAGAACTCAGTAATTCAAATGTAAAGATTGGTGAACAAATAACTATTAGATACATTTTTTTTACTAGAATAGCTTCAAGAGTTATAGAGACAGAATTTCCAGAATTCGAAGGTTTTTGGGTTGAAAAACTTTATGATCCTTCTGGCACTCAAATAGATCCCGATAGTTGGAATGATGTGGTTATTGATAATTACAAATACAAATCTCTTAAGTTGTATGAAGTTGCTTTATTTCCATTGTCTGATGGAGTATTTGATTTGGAGCCAATGATAATGAAAGTAGAAACAAAAGAGAAGGATCCTTCATTTAAGAGATTATTTTGGGATGATCCTTTTTTTGATACATTTTCGCAAAAAACTAAAGCAAGGATTCTCGTATCAGATAAACAAACAATTAAAGTAGAAAATCTTAAGAATCAGCCCGATAATTTTACTGGAGCTGTAGGTGTTTTTGAAATTAATTCATCGCTATCTTCTTTGGATGTAGAGAATGGAACGCCAGTTACATTTTATCTAGAATTAGTAGGAGAAGGTAATTTAGATAACATTGGAAGGCCTGAAATAGATTTTCCAGATAATTTTGATATATTTGAAGGAGAAATTAAAAAAGATAGAAATATATCTGATCGAGTTTCAGGATCAATCATATGGGAATATAATTTAATACCAAGAAAATCAGGAAATTATACTATTAAGTCTGTAGAATTCCCTTTCTTTGATACAGGTATAAATTCGTGGAATGCAATTAAAACAAATCCAATTAGATTTAGTGTTATTAAGACTCTTGATACGGACTACAGTGAAACAAATGGAAATTTTTCTTCTAGTAGAGAGATTAGATATATTAAGTTAAATATGCCTAATTGGAAGAAAGAGAATTCTGATAAATTTTATATTGGATATGTTTCAATCTTACTTCTTTCATTAGTATTATTTCTATCACCATTCTTTAGTTCAAAGTTTTCTTCTTTTATCAATATTCAATCGGTGAAATTTAAGAATAGATCTGCACTTTCAAATGCTACAAATATATTATCTTCTTCTAAAGATATCTATAGCGATTGTTCACATGTTATTAATCAATTTTTCTTTGATAAAGCTTTGATTGATTCAATTAATGTTGATTATTTGGCTTTGAAGAAACAACTGGAAAATAAAATCAAATCAAAAGATTTAGTTGTGTTAAAAGAAATTCTAGATCAATGTAATAAATATAATTATACAGAATTATCTAGCAAAAAAGATAATAATATAAAAAACAAGACTATTAAACTATTAAGTAGGATTAATCAGTATGTTTAGAGAGATAAAGATTATTTTATTTACTAGTTCTTTATTGTTTTGTCAAAACCCTGATTCACTTTTTGTTAAAGGGAATAATTATTATAACGATAAAGATTTTTCTAATGCTGTTAAAAGTTATGAAGATATTATCGATCAAGGATTATATCATGCAGATTTATACTTTAATCTCGGTAATTCATATTATAATCTTGAAGATTATGGTAATGCTCGATGGTCTTACGAAATGGCATTTAATCTATCACCTAGAAATAGCGATATTATATATAATCTAGATCTTACAAAAAGAAAGATAGCAAATCTTATTGAGCCTCCAAAATCTCAAATTCTACATTTGATTGGTATTTTTTTTAGTAGTTTTACTTATAATAATTTTGTTCTTTTTACATCTATTTCAATTCTTTTATCATCAATATTCTTTCTATTATCCAAAATTAGACCTATCCCATTGAACAGATTAATATACTATATCCTCTTATCTTTATTTTTTGTGGGTCTCATAATGTCAATTAACAAGTTTTTTTGGCTTAAAAATAATCAATTTGCAATTATTGTATCAGAAAGTGCTGATATTTATTCTGCACCATATGCTAATGAAAACATAAAGACTTTCACTCTCTTTTCAGGCAATAAGACTAAAATTGTTCAAAGTACTGACAAGTGGATTGAAATTTCTGTCCTTGACGGAAGAAAAGGTTGGATTAAGATTAAAGATGTGAGAACTTTAGATTAATTATGAGAAAAATAATTATCCTATTGTTATTAAATATGGTTTATGGTCAAGTTGATTCTGATTTTATTTCTCCAGGAGATTTTATTGATAGAAAACCAGCATTGCCTGAGGTAGTGCTCCCTGATTTTGTTGAAGATGAAGATCTTGATTATTCTGATTCACTAAGTGCTGGTAATTTAGTCCAAGGATACCGAATCCAAGTTATGATTTCAGAAAATCAAGAAGATTTAGTTTTAGCCAAGGAAAAGCTTGAGAGCGTTATTAAAGAGAAAATTTATATTCAATTTGAATTACCAAATTACAAATTGAGAATTGGAAATTTTTCCAGTAGAAAAAAAGCTGAGTTATATCGTACTAAAATTGTCCGATTAGGATATAGATCTTCATGGGTTATCCCTACCTTAATTGAGTTGGATTCTTAATGTCCGGACACAGTAAATGGTCAACAATCAAGAGAAAGAAAGGTGCTCTTGATCAAAAAAGAGGAAAATTATTTTCATCTATGGGTAGAGAAATTACTATTTCGACTAGATTATTTGGAAGTGATATTGATACAAATGCAAGATTAAGACAAGCAATTAAGAAAGCAAAGTCAATAAATATGCCCAATGCGAATATTGATAAAGCGATTAAAAAAGGTGCTGGAGAATTAGAGAATATCATTTATGAAGAAGCTTCATATGAAGGTTATGGTCCAAATGGCGTGGCAATTTTTATTGAAACAATTACTGATAATAAAAACAGAACTGTAGCAGAAATAAGACATGTTTTATCTAAGTTTGGAGGTTCTTTAGGACAAAATGGAAGTGTGGCATGGAATTTTGAAAAAACAGGTGTTGTTTTAATAGAAGATTCTAACATGACAGAAGAAGAAGCATTAAATTTGTCTATTAAAGTGGATGCAGTAGATTTCAAATTAGAAGATAAATATTTTACAATATTTTTTGATCATGATATACTTTATGAAAAAATTGAATTAATTGAAAAAGGCGGTTTGGAGATTGATTCTTCTTCTATTGAATTATTTCCAAAAAATTTTGTTGAAGTCTCAGAAGAAAATTTTTTAACAATTAATAAACTTATTGATTCTTTGGAAGATTTAGAAGATATCCAAAATGTTTATTCGAATTATAGAGTAGAGAAAAATTAATGGTTATTATAGGGTTTGATCCTGGATTAAGTCATACAGGTTATGCAGTGCTAAACAAGGAAGGTAATAATATTAACCTTGTCCAGTGTGGATTAATTAGTCCTAAGAGAAATAAATCGTTGTCAGAAAGGCTTTTTGCTATTTTTTCAGAAACAAATAAGTTAATAGAAGATTTCAATCCTAACTTAGTAGTTATCGAAAATGTTTTTTATGGTAAAAATGTTCAATCTGCTATTAAACTCGGGCAGGCAAAGGGTTCAATTATGTTGTCTTCTGAGAAATATGGTGTTGATATGGTAGATTATACTCCTAGAGAGATTAAGCAGTCAATAGTTGGAAATGGGTCTGCATCTAAAGAACAAGTTGAATTTATGGTTAAAAAAATTTTTAAATTAGATGACAAAATGTTAAAACGTAATGATATATCAGATGCTATAGCAGTAGCATGGTGTGGAGCAAATAAAATATGATTGATTCAATACATGGCATAATAGAAAAAAAAGAACCTACCAATCTTTTTATAAAGCTTAATGGTTTTGTGTTTAATGTATCTATTTGTATCAGAGATTATGAAAAACTTCCATCAGTTGGGAAGAAGATTGATGTTTTAACTTACCTTAATGTTAGAGAAAATTTAATGGAACTATATGGTTTCCTAAACAAAGATAGAAGAGATCTATTTATTCAACTTATTTCAGTATCTGGAATAGGTCCAAGAACAGCGATTAATTTATTATCAAATGTTTCTGTCCAAAATTTTAAAGAAAACATTATTACTGAAGACATTAAATCGTTAAGTCTTATTCCTGGAATAGGTCCAAAAACAGCGAAAAGAATTATTGTTGAAATAAAAGAGAAGATTACTACTGACAGTTCTTCTAAGCGTGCTTTGGATACTTCAAAAATTAATTTTAACGTAGATGATATTTATACTGCTTTGTCCTCATTAGGATATAAAAAATCTCAAATTGATAAATCAATAAAAAAACTAAATGAATCCAATAGTTTTGAAGGTAATATTGAAGATGTAATAAAGAAGATTTTAAGCACTATAAGATGACTGATTTCTATAAAACTTCACTATACAATAACCATGAAGAGATGGGTGCAAAATTAATTCCATTCTCTGGTTTTTTAATGCCTTTACAATACTCTGGGATTATAGAAGAACATAAACATGTAAGAACAAAGGTTGGTCTCTTTGATGTGAGCCATATGGGTGAATTTATTATAAAGGGAGAGAATGCTAAACAATTTCTACAAAAAGTTACTACAAATGATATTGAATCATTAAAAGTTGGTAAAGCACAGTATACTGCAATCTGCAATGAAGATGGTGGTATCTTAGATGATTTTGTAATATATAATTTATCTGATTATTATATGTTGGTTGTAAATGCTGCAAATACTGAGAAAATTTTTAATTGGCTTAAGAAGAATTTGATGGATAAAGTAGAACTAAAAAATATATCTGATAAGATGAGTTTGTTAGCTATCCAAGGACCACTCTCTAGACAAGTTTTGTTGCCTTTTTTTCCTGATATTAATTCGCTTAATTATTATGAGACATTGCTTCCAGATGAAGATGGGATTGTGATTGCTCGAACAGGATATTCAGGAGAATTGGGTTTTGAGATATATTGTCCAAACAGTATCATTGTATCATTGTGGGAAAGATTGCTATCATCTTCAAAGGATTTGAAACCGGTAGGATTAGGGTGTAGAGATTCCTTGCGACTTGAAATGGGTTATGCATTGTATGGTCATGAATTAGATGAATCAATAAATCCAATAGAAGCAGGTTTATCATGGATTACTAAGTTGGATACAGAGTTTATTGGTTCAAATAAACTAAATAGTATTACAAATAATCGAAAATTAGTTCCTTTGATATTAAAAGATCGTGCAATTCCAAGAAGTGGATATAAAATTTTTAATTTAGAACAAGAAGAAATTGGGTTTGTAACGAGTGGAGGAATGTCTCCATCATTAAATTTAGGTATTGCTTTAGCTTATATAAATTTACCTGGTGCCGAAGAATTAAAGTGTTTCAAAATAAAAATTCGTGATAATTTCTTTGATATCCATAAAACAGAGCTTCCGTTTTACAAAGAAGGGACATATTTATCATAATGAGTGAGAAATCTGACATAAAAATGAAATTAGAAACAATTGGCTGGCTACTTGGTTTCTTTTCCTTGTTAGTTCTAGGATCATTAATTGGTCATGATTCTTCTGAAGATCCATCATTGACTTCTACAAGCATCAACAACCCTTTTAATATTGTTGGAGTGTATACTAGCTATATTTTAGTAAAGCTAGGATTTGGATATGGATCATATTTTATTCCAATAATTGGATTAGCAATTTCTCTTCAATTAATTTCAAATTTTAAATTTGAACTTTATAGAGTTATTCGATATTTAACTGCACTTATTTTCTTGAGTTCGATAACATTTGGATTGATTGAAAATTATCCGTCTTTTTCAGATAATATGAGTTCATATTCTGGTTTGCTGGGTTGGGCGATTGTGAATTTATTGCATGATTGGATTGGTCCAATTGGGCTAGTCGGATTGATTATTGTCTTATGGACGCTATTGATTGGAGGATTTTTCCGTTTAAGTTCTTATAAGATTGGTGGATTACTTATTTCTTCTATCCATAAGCAATTTGATTCAGTAAAAAGCTCATTCCCCAAGAAAAAGACTTCAGATTCTCCAAAAATAATTGAAGATGAAAGTTTCTTAGATGATGTGATTAAACAAGATGAAGAAGAGCTAGTTGATAATTCAGATATTGTCGAAGAAGAAATTATTAGCGATGTAGACGATATATCTGAGAAGAAATTAGGAACTGAAGATGAATTATCAATTGAGAAAGGAATAGTGGAAAAAGAAGTAGATATTGATGAGAAAAGAAAAAAATCTATTATTCGTAAAGATTGGAAATTTCCTTCAGCTGATTTATTAGAATCTATTCCGATCGATTCTGAAAGTTTGAGCAATGATTATTTAAAAGAAAGAGCCGAATTTTTAAGAAATTCAATTTCAACATTTGGGGTTGAAGGCAAGACTGGTTCTATTAAAACTGGCCCAATTATTACGCTTTTTGAAATAGAACCATCAGAGGGTGTGAGGGTTAATAAATTTGTTCAACTTTCCGATGATATTGCGAGGGTGATGGAAGCAGATAGAGTAAGAGTTTTAGCGCCTATTCCTGGTACGTCTCTTGTTGGTATTGAGATTCCAAATGATAATCCACAAACAATTTATTTAAAATCAGTAATTAATTCTGAAAAATATTTAAAGTCAGATGCTAAACTCAAGTTAGCTATTGGGAAGGGCACCTTAGGCGATATTGCAATCCTCGATTTAGGGGAAATGCCTCATTTGCTTATTGCTGGTACAACAGGATCTGGAAAATCTGTTTCCTTGAATACAATTATTGTCAGTTTATTGTATCAACTTAAACCAGAGGAGTTGAAGTTTGTTATTATTGATCCAAAGAAAGTTGAAATGACTCTTTATAAAGGACTTGAAGACCATTATTTATTGAAATTTGATGGTATTGATGAATCAATTATAACCAAGAAAGAAAATGCAATTCTTGCTCTTAGATCTCTTGAAAGAGAGATGGATTCAAGATATGATTTATTGGCAAATGAAGGAAAAAGGAATATTGCTGAATACAATCAGGACATGAAGAAAAAAAACAAAGATTTAATGCCTTATATTGTGCTAGTAGTAGATGAATTAGCGGACCTAATGATGTATAGTCCAAGAGATGTTGAAGCCCCTATTGCAAGATTAGCCCAACTAGCAAGAGCAGTTGGTATTCATTTAGTGATTGCAACCCAAAGACCTTCTGTTGATGTTATTACTGGTGTGATTAAAGCAAATTTTGCTGCTAGAATTGCTTTCCAGGTTGCAACAAAAATTGATTCACGAACAATTATTGATGTAAATGGCGCAGATAAACTTATTGGTAAAGGAGATATGTTATACCAGAAACCAGGATCATCGTCCCCTGTGAGGTTGCATGGTGCATTTATAACCCTTAAAGAGATTGAGGATGTTGTTAGCTATATATCTGAACAGCCTAAACCAACTGAACTTGTTATTGAAACAATAAAAGATACTACAAGTATTTTGAATGATAATGAAAATAATTTTAATGATGAACTATTGAATAAGGCAATTGAGATTATTGTAGTTAGCAAACAAGCTTCAATCTCACTATTACAAAGAAGGTTATCAATTGGCTACTCAAGAGCAGCTCGTTTAATTGATGAGATGGAAAGATTAAAAATAGTAGGTCCATTTTCTGGAAGTAAAGCTCGTGAAATTCTAGTAGACGAATCTTATCTAGAGACAATCAGAAATGATGAAGAAATATAGTAAACTATTATTTCTAGTCAGCATTTTATATACTCAAAATACAGTTTCAGATGATATAATTTCTTTCATAGAAGAGTTAGATAATAAAACTATCATTCTATCTATGGAGTCGCTAGAAAATCAAACAAAGCTATCAATATCTGGTGACCAAATTTATTTCGATACCTTCTCAGAAAATAAAAGTATAATACTAATAGAAAATAATGAAGTCAGAACTTATGATTTTAATAATCAGTTGATTATTATAGAAAGTGCCGATGAAACTTTATTAGATGTTTTTAATAAAGGGGAATTATCTCGGTATAACATGACCGAAATCAATAATGAGGAATCAATTTCTTTAGCAACCTACACATTGGATTCTAAATTATTGCTAATTGGATTTGATAATATATCGAAACAAATTGTGTCTCTTCAAATACAAGATGAAGGTGTTTCATTATTCGAAACAGAAATAGTAGATATAATAGATTTTGATGTTCCATTGATTTCAAATAATTTTGATTCTTGGGAAGTCTTAGATTGGAGAGATGTTAATTAGTATGTTTGATACAATATTCCTAGATAGAGATGGTACAATTAATGATGTTGGATATGGCTATATTAATGGCTTGTCCGATTTTCATTTTTATGATTATGCATTTGAAGCTTTGGATATATTAAAAGGACATGCTAAAAACTTTATTATTGTTACCAATCAATCTGGCTTATCAACTGGAAGAGTTAGTATTGATCCTTTAAATGAAATTCATCAATTCGTTACCGAAGAATTTAAAAAAAGAGATTTACCCTTGAGAAAGATTTATTTCGCTGATGACTATAATGAAGGTTTTAATGCAATAAGAAAACCAGGTATTGGTATGTTTTTACAAGCCAAAGAAGATTTTAATGTTGATTTAAAGAATAGTGTGATGATTGGTGATTCAATAGTGGATGTACAAGCTGGAGAAAGAGCAGAAATGAAGACTATTTTCTTATTATCAGGATATGGAAAATCTCACTTAGAAGATGTTAAAAAAGAATGTAAACCTAATTTGATTGTAAATGATTTATTACATGCGGCAAAGGAGATTGAATTAATATAGGCGTCATATACGGTGGAGATTCTTCTGAAAGAGAAGTATCTATTAATTCTGGTAGAGCTATCATCAATGCTTGTGAGAAATTAGGATATAATGTTCAAGGTTTTGATGGTTTTAATGAATCAATTCTTAATCAGAAATTTGATTTTATTTTTTTAGCACTTCATGGAACTTTTGGAGAAGATGGATCTGTACAAAAAATTCTAGAAAATCATAAAATATGTTATAATGGTTCTAGCTCACTGTCTTCAGAACATTGTTTTGATAAAAATTTTACTAAAATTCTCGCAAAAGAGAATAATATTTTAACACCAAGATGGCTATTAATAGATGACAATAAAATATTTAACGTTGCTGATATTGATTTTAGACCTGTTGTGAAACCTAACAAAGAAGGGAGTACAATTGGGTTTAGTTTGATTGGTCGTCTATCGGACCTTGATTCTGCAATAGATAAATCTCTTCAATATGGAGATGATGTTCTAATAGAGAAATATATTGATGGCAAAGAAATTACGGTTTCTGTTTTTGGAGATAAAGCATTACCAATAGTTGAGATTAAACCTCATTCTAGTGTTTACGATTATAAATCTAAATATACGAAGGGAGAATCTGATTATGTATGTCCAGCAGAAATTGATAATTCATTATCAGAAGAGATAAAAGATACTGCATTGAAGATTCATAAGTTGTTAGGCTGTCAAGTATATTCAAGAGTCGATTTTCGATTGGATAAAGACAATAAATTTTGGTTGTTAGAAATTAATACATTACCGGGGATGACTGAAACAAGCTTATTTCCAATGGCAGCAAAAGCTGTTGGTTTAAGTTTTGAAGATTTGATTGATAAAATTATTAAATTATCGCTAGAAAAATGAGTTTAAAACTTTACAATTCAGCTACTTCACAGAAAGAAGATTTTAAATCTATATCACCGAATCAAGTTTTGATGTATTGTTGTGGACCAACGGTATATGATGCTCCTCATTTAGGTAATTTTAGAACCTTTGTTTTTTATGACTTAGTAAAACGAGTGTTAACTCAAAATAATTTTAAAGTAAAACAAGTAGTCAACATTACTGATATTGATGATAAAATTATTGATAAAGTTAATAGTGGTGAGATGGATTATAAAGAACTCACTACCAAGTTCAATGATGTTTTCTTACAACATTCAAAAACATTGAGCATTGAGAAAGCCGATGAATATCCAAAAACATCTGATTATGTACCAGCAATGATTGATTTTATCAAACAATTAATTGATAAAGGGTATGCATATAATGCCAATGGAAACATTTTTTTTGATACAGAAGGTTATAGTCGATATGGAAAATTTATAAACATGGAAAACACAGAAGCATTAGATGATGAAGATAATGCCTTAGGGAAGAAAAATCAGAAAGACTTTACATTGTGGAAAGCTTGGAAAGAAGAAGATGGTGATATTACATGGGAATCAGAATGGGGGAATGGTAGACCTGCTTGGCACACAGAATGTGCTGTATTAGCAACAAAATCTTTAGGAAATGCTATTGATATTCATTGTGGAGGAATTGATTTAAAATTTCCTCATCATGAGAATGAGACTGCTCAAGTTGAAGCTCTCTTAGATGCTACTTTTTCAAATTATTGGCTTCATTCAGAACATTTGACCCTTGAAGAAGAGAAAATGAGTAAATCTTTAGGAAATACTGTTGATGTCTCTGATCTATTAGAAAAATATTCACCGGAAACATTGAGATTATTCCTATTATCATCCCATTACAGATCCAAGATTTATTTTTCTGATAAAAAATTAGATGATTCCTCTAAAATGTTAGATAAGATTAATCGTTTTATAGAGCATATAGGGATAAATACGTTAGAAAGTTCTAATGCAAACATTTCAGATGATTATACTAGATTTTTAGATGCATTGAATGATGATTTAAATACCCCAGAAGCCTTGGGTATATTCTTTGATTTTATCAATAAAAAGAATAAAAAAATTCATGATAATTCATTATCAGAGGAGGATATAGAGGAGTCTCAAGAATTCATCTCTGGATTTAATACTATCTTTCATATTGTTAACGAATCTTCCCTAAAAAATCAGAAAATTCCTTCCGAAGTCCAAAAGTTGGCATCTTTGAGAGAAAAAATGAGAAATCAGCAAAAATGGGAAGAAGCAGACAAGCTAAGAGGAGAAATTGAAAAATTAGGTTGGTTAATTGAAGATTCAAAAGATTCTCAGAAGCTCCTCAAAAAGAAATAATTTGATTTTCTCTTTATTTTCGTTATATTTCGTCGTTTTTGCCTACGCGCACGCGTACGTAAGATTGTGTATGCCGGTGTAGCTCAGTTGGTAGAGCAGCTGATTTGTAATCAGCGGGTCGGGGGTTCAAATCCTCTCGCCGGCTCACCATTTAGGTAAAAAGGTTATTTGAAAATTTTTCCTACTCAAGGAATAACGGATAAGGATTGAGGGGAAATGGCCGAGTGGTTAAAGGCGGCAGACTGTAAATCTGTTGACGTAAGTCTACGGAGGTTCGAATCCTTCTTTCCCCACGAGTTTTGCGGGTGTAGCTCAGCTGGTAGAGCATCAGCCTTCCAAGCTGAGGGTCGCGAGTTCGAATCTCGTCGCCCGCTCAAGAAGCTTAATGCCTGCGTAGCTCAGTAGGTAGAGCACTTCCTTGGTAAGGAAGAGGTCACCGGTTCAATCCCGGTCGTAGGCTCAAAAGAATTTTTATTATTTATAAATAAGGAGAGAAAAATGGCTAAAGGCAAATTTGAAAGAAATAAGCCTCACTGTAATATTGGTACTATTGGTCACGTTGATCATGGAAAAACAACATTGACTGCAGCGATTACGCAAACCCAAAGTTTGTTGAACTTGGCTGAGTTGCGTTCGTTTGATACTATTGATAATGCACCTGAGGAAAGAGAAAGAGGAATTACAATCCAAACAGCGCACGTTGAATATGAGACTGAAAATCGTCACTATGCTCACGTTGATTGTCCTGGACACGCCGACTATATCAAAAATATGATTACTGGTGCTGCACAAATGGATGGAGCCATTCTTGTGGTTAGTGCTGCAGATGGTCCTATGCCTCAAACTCGTGAACACGTTTTATTAGCTCGTCAGGTTAATGTACCTAGTATGGTAGTTTTTATGAACAAGGTTGATCAAGTTGATGATCCTGAACTATTAGAGCTAGTTGAAATGGAACTAAGAGATCTATTAAGTGAATATGAATTTGATGGTGACAACACTCCTATCATCAAAGGAAGTGCTTTAAAAGCGCTTGAAAATAAAGATGATGCAGAAGCTACTAAATGTATTACCGAATTAATGGAAGCTTGTGATTCATTTATTCCTCAACCAGAACGTGCTGTTGACAAACCATTTTTAATGCCAGTAGAAGACGTATTTAGTATTACTGGTAGAGGAACTGTTGGAACAGGTAGAATCGAATCTGGGATTGTAAGAGTGAATGATAAAATAGACCTTATTGGTCTAGATTCTGATATGGAAACTGTTGTGACTGGTGTGGAAATGTTCCAAAAAACGCTCGATGAAGGTCAAGCTGGTGATAATGCTGGTTTGTTAATGAGAGGCGTTGAAAAAGATCAATTAAAAAGAGGAATGGTAGCTGCTGCTAAAGGTTCAATTACTCCTCATAAAAAATTCAAAGCACAAGTATATGTTTTGAAGAAAGATGAAGGCGGTAGACATACTCCATTTTTTAACAACTATAGACCTCAGTTCTATTTTAGAACTACTGACGTAACTGGAGTTGTTACATTACCAGAAGGAACCGAAATGGTTATGCCTGGTGATAATATTGAAATGGATGTAGAGCTTATTACACCAATTGCTATGGATAAAGAGCTTAGATTCGCTATTAGAGAAGGTGGACACACTGTAGGTTCAGGTGTTGTTACTGAAGTTGTTGAATAATTCTAATGGCAGGAAATAGCAAAAGAGCAATTATAAGACTAGAGAGCACTGCAGGAACAGGGTATCGTTATACTGTTACTAAAAGTAGACATCGACATCCTGATAAGGTAGAATATAAAAAATACGATCCTGTAGCTCGAAAGCATGTTGTTTTTAAAGAAATAAAATAGCAAATAGGTGAGTAGCTCAATTGGTAGAGCACCGGTCTCCAAAACCGGGGGTTGCGGGTTCAATTCCTGCCTCACCTGCGATAAGGGAAAATATGTTTAAAGCGGTAAAAGATTTTTTAAATCAAGTGTATCTAGAGATGAATAAGGTTTCTTGGCCAACCTATTCTGAATTAAGAGGTTCAACTTATCTAATTATTATCTTTTCTCTTATATTTGTTGTTTTTCTTTTTGGTATTGATTGGTTGGTACAAAAACTAGTGAGTGTATTATTATGAATTGGTATAGTTTAAGAGTGATGTCAGGCAAAGAAGAAAAAATAAAATCTTCTATTTCTCGCGAGCTTGAGTATGAACCTAATATAGCGAAAAATATTGATGATATACTTATCCCAACAGAGAATGTTGTAGATATTAAAAATGGAAAGAAACGTGTTAAGAAGAAAGTATTTTTTCCTGGATATATATTGTTAAAAATGACAATGAATAATGAAACAAAATTTTTTATTGAAAGCGTTGATGGTGTTATGAGTTTTGTTGGACCTAAAGATAGTCCTCAGTCTTTAAATGATAATGAAATTAAGAGAATTGTTGGATCTATTGATGGTGAAGATACGACTGTACATGATATTGAGATTCCATTTAAAGTTGGAGATTCTGTAAAGGTTATTGATGGTCCTTTTAAAGATTTTGATGGCTTAGTACAAGAGATTAATGATAGGAATAGAATTAAAGTTAACGTCAATATTTTTGGTCGTCCAACACCAATTGAATTAAGTTTTAACCAAATAATTATTGATAATTAATATGGCAACAAAAGAAATAAACGGATTTATTAAACTACAGATTCCAGCTGGACAAGCGAATCCGGCTCCTCCTGTAGGACCTGCACTTGGTCAACATGGAATTAACATTATGGATTTTTGTAATGCTTTTAATGAGAAAACTAAGGAATTACAAGGAGTATTAACTCCTGTGGTGATAACAGTTTATAAAGATAGATCATTTACATTTGAAACTAAATCACCACCAGCTTCTACATTAATAATGAAAGAATTAAAATTAAAAAAAGGTTCTGAAGAACCAAATAGAGATAAAGTTTCTACAATTACTATTGCCCAGTGTAAAAAAATTGCAGAAATGAAAATGAAAGATTTGAATGCTCATAATCTAGATCATGCAGCTGAAATGATTGCTGGGACCGCAGTTAGTATGGGAATTGAGATAGAAAGATGAAAAAAACAAAATTTTCAAAATTGGTAAATGAGAAGATAGATTCATCGAAGATATATACAATTGATGAAGCACTATCTATGTTAATGGAATTTAAAAGAGCGTCTTTTGCTGAATCTGTTGATGTTTCATATAATTTGGGAGTTGATCCTAGGCATGCTGATGAAAATATTAGATTAAATCTAATGTTACCTCATGGAGTAGGTAAAAAAGTAGTTGTTTTAGCTTTAGTGAATGCAGATAAAGAAAAAGAAGCAAAAGATGCAGGAGCAGATTTTGTTGGTAACAAAGAATATCTTGAAAAAATAAAAAGTGGATGGACAGATGTAGATAAAATAGTCGTTACTCCAGATTTAATGAGTGAGATAGGGAAGTTAGGTAAAGTACTAGGGCCTAAAGGTTTAATGCCTAACCCAAAATCTGGTACTGTGACCAATGATATTGAAAAATCAGTTAAAGAATTAAAGGCAGGGAAAATTGATGCTAGAGTAGAAAAAAATGGTATTCTCCAGTCATCTATTGGTAAAACCTCATTTTCTGAAAATGATTTAAAAGAAAATTTTAAAGTTCTTCATGGTGCGGTGATGAGTGCAAAACCCAATTCTTTTAAAGGGACTTTCCTGAATTCAATCAGTATATCTTCTACATTAGGACCAGGAATTAAGATAGGGGTTGAATAATTATGCCAAGTGTAAAAAATATTAATTCAGTAAAAGAGTTGAGTGTGAAACTTGATAAAGCTAAGGCAATATATTTCACTGATTATTTAGGATTAGATGTTGTAAGCGTTACAAAACTAAGAAAGAATTTTGTAGAAAAAGATGTTGAATTTACTGTTGCAAAAAATACTCTAATTAAATTAGCTGCGAAAGAAGTAGGAATTTCTGGTGTTGATGAATTTTTAGAAGGTCCTACCGCAATAGCATTTAGTTATGAAGATCCAACAGATCCTGCAAGAGTAATTAAAGAATTTTTAAAAGATTTTGATAAGCCTTCGGTAAAAGGTATGATATTGGATGGTGAGATATTTGCTTCAGATCAATTTGACAAGATAGCTAATCTTCCATCTAGAGAACAACTTTTATCGCAATTAGTCGGAATGCTTAATTCTCCAATGTCAAAATTGAGCAGCACCTTAAGTGGTTCTGTTTCAGGCTTATTGGGTAGACTTACACAATTAAATTCAAAGAAAGGTAATTAAAAATGAGTGCTAAAAGAGAAGATGTTTTAAAATATCTTGAAGAAGCAAATATGATTGAAATTTCTGAGCTTGTTAAAGATATTGAAGAAAAATTTGGTGTAACAGCTGCAGTTCCAGTCGCAGCTGCTGCTCCTGGAGCAGGTGCTGGGGATGATGCAGGTGCTGCTGCCGAAAAGAGTACTATGGATGTAGTTTTAACAGCCGCTGGTCAATCCAAGATTGGAGTAATTAAGGTTGTTAGAGCAATAACTAATTTAGGACTAAAAGAAGCTAAAGAATTGGTTGATTCTGCTCCTAAAGCTGTTAAAGAAGGCGCTTCAAAAGAAGAGGCTGAAGATATTAAGTCTCAATTAGAAGAAGCCGGAGCTTCAGTAGAATTAAAATAGTTGTTAGTTAATGATTATTAACCAATTTTTTGGAGGAAAAGCTTTTTGGATAAGTTAAATAAGTTAAATAATAGACATAATTTTGAAAAAATAAAAACTGCTGTAGAATTACCTGATTTGCTTGATTTGCAAATTGGATCTTTTCATGATTTTCTACAGGAGGATATCAGTCCAGGTAAAAGAGAATTATTTGGATTGCACGAAGCATTTAAATCTATCTTTCCGCTTCAAGATAATCACGAGAATTATATATTAGAGTATAAAAGTTATTCTATTGGTAAACCACAATATTCACCGAGAGAATGTTCTAATCGTGGTATAACATATAATGTACCTCTTAAGGTTAAACTTAAGCTCAAAATTACGGATGAAAATGATAAGAAAAAGATAGCTGAAGAGATAACTCAAGATGTCTATTTTGGCAATATTCCTTATATGACCAATAAAGGAACATTTATTATTAATGGTGCAGAAAGAACCGTTGTTACTCAACTACAAAGATCCCCAGGAGCATTTTTCGATCAAAATTTTCATCCAAATGGAGCAAAGCTTTTCAATGCTAGGATCATACCGATTCGTGGTTCTTGGATAGATTTTACAACTGATATCAATGATGTTCTTTTTACTATTATTGATAGAAAAAGAAAATTTCCAGCAACATTGTTATTAAGATCTCTAGGCTTTAGTACAGATGAAGATATCTATAGCGCTTTTGATCTAGTTTTAAGTTTGGATGTATCAAAAATTAATCCTGATGATTATTCAAAATACGTAATTATTAATGATATAATCAATAAAACCACAGGAGAGTTGTTTGTTGAAAGCG
>CAZSGU010000007.1:32414-35794 GCA_964606555.1 uncultured bacterium
GTAATTATTAATGATATAATCAATAAAACCACAGGAGAGTTGTTTGTTGAAAGCGGAAAAGAGATTAATGACTCGATTATCAAAACTTTAACAGATAATAATACTAAGACTATCAAAGTTGTTAACGTTAAAGATAATATTGATAGTATGATGATAAACAATACTATTAAGAAAGATCCTACTAAATCAACTGAAGAAGCACTCATTAGAGTATATTCACTCCTAAGAGGAAGTGATGCGCCAAATGCAGAAGCAGCACAGAAATTCATTGATAGAATGTTTTTTCATCCTAAAAAATATGATTTAGGTCAAGTTGGTAGATATAGATTAGATAAACAATTTGATTTAAATAATAAAGGAAAAGAATCTGTACTTACTCATGAAGATTTTATTATAGTCATCAAATATCTTATTCTAATGAGAAAAGGTTTGAAAAGACCAGATGATATAGATCATTTAGGAAATAGAAGAGTGAGAACTGTTGGAGAACAACTTAAAGTTCAATTCAATTCTGCGTTGGCTAGAATGGTAAGAACAGTATATGAAAGAATGAATCTTAGAGAGTCAGAAACAATTACGCCACAAGATTTAATTAATTCTAGATTGGTTACTACCGTTATTAATACATTTTTTGGTACGAGTCAATTATCCCAATTTGGAGACCAAACTAATCCTTTAGCAGAGATTACACACAAAAGAAGAATATCTTCACTTGGACCAGGCGGACTTTCCAGAGAAAGAGCTGGTTTTGAGGTTAGAGATGTTCACTATACCCATTATGGAAGATTGTGTCCTATCGAAACACCTGAAGGTCCTAATATTGGATTAATATCTTCTTTAGCATTGATGGCAAAAATTAATAGCCATGGATTTATCGAAGCGCCCTACAGAATAGTTGAGGACAAAGTTGTCACAAGCAAGATAAAATATTTATCAGCTGATGATGAAGACAGATCTAATATTGCACAATCTGGTCTAAATACTAATAAGAATAGTAAGATAACTGATCCAAAACTAAGAGTTAGATCAAAAGGAGACTTCCCGATTGTAGATTCACAGAATGTACAATACACTGATATTGTTCCAAACCAGATTCTTAGTGTTGCAGCTGCTCTTATACCTTTTGTAGAGCATGATGATGCTAATAGAGCTCTTATGGGATCTAATATGCAACGTCAATCTGTTCCTTTATTAGATACAGAATCGCCTATTGTTGCTACTGGAATGGAAAAGAAAGTAGCTATCGATTCTAAAGCTGTTGTTTTATCTCCAGTAAGTGGGACTGTTGTTTATGTAGATTCGAAAAAGATTGTTATTAAAGATAGTAATTTCCCTAAAGGAACCGTTCTTAGAAAAGACGAGAATCTTTGTACTGTTGAACTCCTTAAATATTCAAGATCTAATCAGAATACTTGTTATAATCAAAAAGCAATTGTCAAAGAAGGTCAAAAGATTAAGATTGGTGATGTGATAGCAGATGGAGCTTCAACACGTAATGGAGAATTATCTTTAGGTAAGAATGTCCTAGTAGCCCTTATGCCTTGGAATGGGTATAATTTTGAAGATGCTATCGTTATTAATGAAAGACTTGTGAAAGAAGATGTATTTACATCAGTTCACGTTAATGAAATTGAGTTAGAAGTACGTGATACCAAAAGAGGAGAAGAAGAGTTAACACCTGAGATTCCCAATGTAAGTGAAGAGGCTACTGGCCAATTAGATAAAGATGGTTTGATAAGAGTTGGAGCAATTGTTAATGAAGATGATATTTTGATTGGTAAAGTTACGCCTAAAGGCGAAACAGATCCTTCACCTGAAGAAAAATTATTAAGAGCAATTTTTGGAGAAAAGGCAGGAGATGTGAAGGATGCATCTAAAAAAGCAGAACCAGGTGTGAAAGGAGTTGTAATTAATACAGATTTATATAAGAAAACTTCTAAGAAATCTAAAGCAAAAGTCAACGAAAAGATTAAAGGATTGCAAAAACAAAAGAGAGAAGATGAAAGAACTCTAATGTCTAGCAGAGACAATGTCATTAAAGCATTACTAAATAATAAAATTTGTTTGGGTATAAAAGCTAAGCGAAATGATAAGGTATTAGTGAAGAAAGGTGCCAAGTTTACATCAAAGAAGTTAGATGGATTAAATTTTGGACTTTTCTCGCTTAATGATCCATGGATTTCTGGAGATAAATCTTGGGAAAAGATTATTACTGCTTTCAAGCTATTTGATAAAAATTTAATTGATCTTGATGAAAAACTTGAATCAGATATCTTTAAACTGAAAGAAGGCGATCAATTACAGCCTGGTATTCTTAAGCTTGCAAAGGTATATGTAGCAAACAAACGCAAAATTTCTATAGGTGATAAAATGGCAGGTAGACATGGTAATAAAGGGGTTGTTGCAACAATTGTCCCTGAGGAGAATATGCCTTTCCTAGAAGATGGAACTCCAATAGACATTTGTTTAAATCCAATGGGCGTTCCATCAAGAATGAATTTAGGGCAGCTCTATGAAACAATGCTTGGATGGGCAGGTCATATTTTAGGCGAGAAATATGAAACTCCTGTGTTTAATGGTGCCACTCCAGATGAAGTTGCAGAAAGAATGAAAAAAGCAGGTTTACCATCTTCAGGAAAAGTTGCGTTGTATGATGGATTGACTGGAGATAAAATTGATAATCCAGTTCTGGTTGGGCATATGTATATGATGAAACTATTTCATATGGTTGACGACAAGATGCATGCAAGATCTACTGGACCATATTCACTAGTCACCCAACAACCTTTAGGTGGGAAAGCTCAATTTGGAGGTCAAAGATTTGGAGAAATGGAAGTGTGGGCTCTCCAAGCATATGGTGCTGCTCATGTATTAAGAGAAATTTTAACGATTAAGTCTGATGATATTGAAGGAAGATCGAAAGTTTATAGTGCTCTTGTTAAAGGGGAAGATTTGCCTGAACCGACAAGACCAGAAGCTTTCAATGTATTTATGAAAGAAATACAAGGGCTTGGTTTAGATATAGATTTAGATTAAAGGAAAAAAATAAATGCAAAGAACAAAAAATAGTATTTCATTAAAACTTGCTTCACCAGAGAAAGTTCTTGAAAGTTCTTATGGTGAAGTTTTAAAACCTGAGACAATTAATTATCGTTCATATAAACCGGAGAAAGATGGTTTATTTTGTGAAAAAATATTTGGTCCAGTAAAAGATTTTGAATGTCATTGTGGAAAATATAAAGGAATACGATATAGAGGTATTATTTGTGATAGATGTGGTGTAGAAGTAACTACTAAAAAAGTTCGTAGAAATAGAATGGGTCATATAACACTAGCTGTTCCCGTAGTACATATCTGGTTCTTAAAGTCTATTCCAAGTA
>CAZSGU010000008.1:0-33831 GCA_964606555.1 uncultured bacterium
ATAACACTAGCTGTTCCCGTAGTACATATCTGGTTCTTAAAGTCTATTCCAAGTAAGCTAAGTTATATATTAGGCAAAAGCGCTAAACAGCTAGAAAGTGTAGTATATTATGAAAATTATCTTGTTATTAATCCTGGAAAAAGTCCTTATAAACGATTTGATTTAATTGATGAAGAAGAATATTTAGAAATGGAATCTGAGTTTGGTTATGAAGCCGTTTCACAAGCAGAAAAAGAAGAAGAATCATATTTTTATGCATCAATGGGTGGGCAAGGTATAAAAGATGCTTTATCAGAATTAGATTTATTAGAGTTAAAAAGTGAATTAGAATTAATAAGTAACACGACAAAATCTCGACAAAAAAAGGAAGATGCATTAAAACGCTTAAAAGTTATCAAAGATTTTGCTGAAGATCGTAGCAACAAACCAGAATGGATGATAGTATCAATTTTGCCTGTTATGCCTCCTGAACTAAGACCTCTAGTTCCTCTTGAAGGAGGGAGATTCGCTGCAAGCGATCTTAATGATTTATATAGAAGAATTATTATTCGAAATAATCGTTTAAAGCAGTTAATGGATATTCAAGCACCTGAGGTAATCTTGAGAAATGAGAAAAGAATGCTTCAAGAATCTGTTGATGCGCTTTTTGATAATACCAAAAGAAAGACAGCAATAAGAAGCGGTTCAAAACGTCCACTTAAATCAATTTCTGATATGCTAAGAGGTAAACAAGGTAGATTTAGACAGAATCTTCTTGGTAAACGTGTTGATTATTCTGGTAGATCTGTGATTGTTGTTGGTCCTGAATTAAGAATGACTGAATGTGGTATTCCAAAGAATATGGCTCTAGAACTTTTCAAACCTCACTTAATTCGTGAACTTACTAGACGAGATTTTTCGGCAACACCAAGAAGTGCAAAATTAATGATTGAAAATAAAGAAAAAGTTGTTTATGAAATTTTAGAAAATGTGGTAAAAGATCATCCAGTTCTTCTTAATAGAGCTCCAACCCTACACAGGCTTGGAATTATTGCGTTTCAACCTGTTTTAATAGATGGTAAAGCAATTAGAGTTCATCCATTGGTTTGTTCTGCTTTTAATGCTGATTTTGATGGTGACCAAATGGCTGTACATGTTCCTTTATCAATAAATTCTCAATTAGAAGCTAGAATTTTAATGATGGCAAGTCAAAATATCTTGCATCCTGCAAGTGGAAGGCCGATTACTCTTCCATCGCAAGATATGATATTAGGTTGTTATTATTTAACAAAGAAAAAAACAAAACAAAAAGGTGAAGGCAAAATTTTTGGATCTATTGAGGAAGTAAAGATTGCATATGAAAACAAAAAAGTGGATTTACATGCTGTTATTAATTTGAGACATGATGGTGAATGGTATAAAGATACTACAGTTGGACGTGCAATATTTAATAATATTATCCCTAGTGAATTAGGTTATTATGATGAGATGATTTCTAAAAAGAAATTGAGCTATATTATTGGAGATTCTTTTGTAAAAGCTGGCAATGATAAGACTGTAAAACTGTTAGATGACCTTAAACATTTAGGTTTTTCAATTGCTACAAAGAGTGGAACTTCAATATCAATTACTGATATTAGTATTCCAGAACTCAAAGATGATATCATCAATAAGGCTGAACAGGAAGTAGAAAAAATTCAAAATAGATTTAATAGACACATTTTAACAGAAGGTGAGAGATATAATAAAGTTATTGATATCTGGACAAAAGCTACAAGTGATGTAGCATCTGAAATGATGAGAGGATTAAAATCAGAAGATGAGGGCTTTAATTCAGTATATATGATGGCAGATTCGGGTGCAAGAGGCAGTGGAGACCAAATTAAACAGTTAGCTGGGATGAGAGGCCTGATGGCTAAGCCAAGAAAATCAATGATTGGCGGTGGAGAAATTATAGAAAGCCCAATTATGTCTAATTTCAAAGAAGGTTTATCTGTTATGGAATATTTTATTTCTACCCATGGTGCAAGAAAAGGATTAGCAGATACCGCCCTAAAAACAGCTGATGCAGGATATTTAACTAGAAGATTAGTTGATGTTGCACAAGATGTAGTAGTATCTGAGGATAATTGTAAGACAATCAATGGTATTACAATCTCAGATTTGAAGGAAGGTGAGGAAATAATTGAGCCTTTATCTGAGAGAATATTGGGAAGAACTTCTTCTGAAAATATTGTTATTGATGGAGAAAAAATTGTTAAATCTGGTGAAATATTTGATGAAGAAAAAGCTTCAATTATTTCTGATAATAATATTTCAACCATTAAAATCAGATCTGTTCTTACTTGTGAAACTAGAAGAGGAGTTTGTGCAAAATGTTATGGATGGGACTTAACAAGAAGAGAATTAGTTAATAAAGGTACAGCTGTAGGTATTATTGCAGCTCAGAGCATTGGAGAGCCAGGGACCCAATTAACGTTAAGAACATTCCATATCGGAGGTACAGCAACAAGAATTGTTGAGGAATCTGATATGAAATCAAGACATAGTGGTATAGTTCAATTTGATGGCAAATATGAATCAGCTTCTACAGTTGATGAAGACGGTCAAGAAGTCATCAGATGTCTATCAAGAAATGGAAAAGCTGCTATTGTTGATTCAAAAGGAAATATCCTAGATGAATATAATGTTCCTTATGGTGCAAATGTTAACGTTTCAGATAAATCAAAAATTAAGAAAAATGATATTCTATTTTCTTGGGATCCATATACAGATCTCATTCTTGCTAGACAATCTGGTTATATTAGCATGAAAGATTTTATAGAAGGGGATACATATCATGAAGAAGCTGTTGAAGGTGGAAAGAAACAGAAAGTTGTTACTGAATCTAAAAACAGAAGATTGAGTCCTCAAATTGAGATCTATAGTAAGACCAAGAAACAAGGAGACTTATTATCTGGAGGAACTATTCTACCTGTCAAAGCAACTTTGGTTGTAAATGATGGTCAAAAAGTTTCCAAAGGACAGACTCTAGTTAAAATCCAAAAGGATATTGGTAAAACAAGAGATATTACTGGTGGTTTACCTCGGGTAGCAGAATTATTTGAAGCTAGAAAACCTGCAAATCCAGCTGTTGTAACAGAAGTTAATGGTACTGTTCAGTTTGGAGAAATGAAAAGAGGAGTAAGAAAAATTTCTATTATACCATCAACCGGAAAAGAAGTTGTATATAAGATTCCTTATGGAAAACATGTTGTTGTACACGAAGGCGACTTTATTAATGCGGGTACACCTTTATGTGAAGGAGCAATTTCTCCAGCTGATATTTTAAGTATTCTGGGTCCGAATGCAGTAAGAGAATATTTGGTCAATGAAATTCAAGAAGTATATAGACTGCAAGGCGTTGGTATAAACGATAAACATATAGAAATTATTGTCAACCAGATGATGAAAAAAGTTGTAATCAGTGATAAAGGAGATACAAAATTCCTTCCTGGAGAAAGGCTAGATAAGTCTGTATTATTTGATGAAAATGATAGACTGAAAGGTATGGTAGTCATTGATGAATCTGGAGGTTCAAATTTAGACATTGGTCTAGTTGTATCTACAGGTGAAGCAAAAGATTTAAATAAAGAACTCAAAGAAAAAGGTAAAGATTTAGTTAAATTCCATAAAGCTAAGCCAGCAACATTTGGACCAATTCTTATGGGAATAACACAATCTTCACTAAACACAACAAGCTTTATATCTGCAGCTTCCTTTCAAGAAACAACTCGTGTTTTAACTGATGCAGCTACTGCGTCCAAAACAGATTTCTTACTTGGTCTTAAAGAAAATGTTGCATTAGGGCGATTAATTCCAGCAGGGACCGGTTTTCCTGATCTACAAAATATCCAAATTGAAGAACAAATTGAAGACGATAACTAGGATATTATTCTATAATATATTTAGTTAATTTTTGTAAGTAAAATACTTTTCTCCTACGCGTTCAAGAAAAAGTTTGATTCTTGCTCGTTATAACGATATATTTCGACGTTTTTGTATTTATTGAAGGAAAAAAATAATTATGCCAACAGTAAACCAGTTAATAAGAAAGAGTAGAAAAAGAACTGTTAAAAAAACAGCTAGCAGGGCTCTCGAGAACAACCCTCAAAAAAGAGGTGTATGTACTCGTGTTTATACAACTACGCCCAAAAAACCTAATTCTGCTTTAAGGAAAGTTGCAAGAGTTAGACTAACTAATGGTATTGAAGCAACCGCATATATACCAGGAGAAGGTCATAATCTGCAAGAACACTCAATAGTGTTAATTGAAGGAGGCAGAGTAAAAGATCTTCCCGGAGTCCGTTACCATATAGTACGTGGTTCTTTAGATACTGCTGGTGTAGATGATAGAAGAACTAGTAGATCACGTTATGGTGCAAAAAAACCTAAAAAATAAAGATGAGAAGAAGAAGACCAGAAAAAAGATCTATCAACCCTGACCCTAAGTTTAATGATTTAGAGGTGTCTAAGTTTATTAATTATTTATTAACCCAGGGTAAAAAAGGAATTGCTGAAAAGATATTCTATAATTCATTAGATATCATTAAAGATAAGACAAAAAAAGATCCTATAGATATTTTTAAAAAAGCTTTAAATAATGCTGCACCACATGTAGAAGTAAAATCAAGGAGAATTGGTGGAGCAACTTATCAAGTTCCAATTGAAGTTCCATCTAATAGACAGTTTTACCTGTCATCACATTGGATTATTGATAGTGCAAAAAAGAAGTCTGGTAGCCCTATGTCGAATCGTTTGGCCAGTGAACTTATTGCAGCATCAAACAATGAAGGGAATGCAATAAAAAAGAAAGAAGATACTCATCGTATGGCTGAGGCAAACAAAGCGTTTGCTCATTTTGGTAGGGGAAGGTAAAAATGTCTTCTGGTTTAAAGATTGTAAGAAATATTGGGATTATGGCCCATGTGGATGCTGGAAAAACAACATTAACAGAAAGAATGTTATACTATTCTGGTAAAACTCATAGAATCGGTGAAGTTCACGATGGTGCAGCAACTATGGATTGGATGGCTCAAGAACAAGAAAGAGGCATTACAATTACTTCAGCTGCAACAACTTTCTATTGGGATAAGAATCGTATTAATCTAATTGATACCCCAGGGCACGTAGATTTTACTATGGAAGTAGAAAGATCATTACGTGTTCTTGATGGTGCAGTTGCTGTTTTTTGTGCAGTTGCTGGAGTTGAACCTCAAAGTGAAACAGTTTGGAGACAAGCAACAAAATATAATGTACCAAGAATTGCTTTTATCAATAAAATGGATAGAGTTGGTGCCGATTTTCATTCTGCAATACAAAGTATGAAAGATAGATTAAACGCTAAACCTTTACCTCTTTTATTGCCCATTGGTTCAGGTGAAGATTTTCATGGAGTTATTGATTTAGTAAGAATGAAAGCTATTGATTATAACGAAAGTACTCAAGGAGCTGACTTTGAATATATTGATATTCCAGCAGATTTAGTCTCTGAAGCAGACAAATGGAGAAATTTCCTTGTAGAAGAAGTCTCTACATATGATGAGACATTAATGGAAAAATATGTTAATGAAGAAAAAATTTCATCTAAAGAAATTGTAAGTGCATTAAAACAAGGTTGTTTAGAGAATGCTTTTATCCCAACTCTATGTGGATCAGCTTTTAAAAACAAAGGTATTCAGAGAGTTTTGGATGCTGTCGTTGCTTTTTTACCTTCTCCTGTTGATATTGAAAGTACTGAAGCCTCTTTAGTTGATAATCCTGAAGAAAAAATAAATATCAAAAATTCTGATGATGAACCTTTTACAGCTCTTGCGTTCAAAATTGCTACAGATCCTTTTGTTGGAAGACTAACTTATTTGAGAGTTTATTCTGGATCTTTAAAAAAAGGTTCTTTTTGTATTAATTCTAATACAGGTAAGAAAGAACGTATTTCAAGAATTTTGCAGATGCATGCTAATAAAAGAGAAGAGCTCCAAGAAGTTAAAGCTGGAGAAATAGTTGCAGTTATTGGTTTAAAAAGTACTCATACTGGACATACATTATCAGAAAAAGGTGATGTTGTTTTAGAGTCAATGGAATTTCCAGAACCTGTTGTTTCGGTTTCGATTGAACCTGTTTCTAAGGGAGATCAAGATCAATTATCTAAAGGGATGAATAAGTTAAGTGAAGAAGATCCAACTTTTAAAGTAACAGTCGATAAGGAGACAGCACAAACCTTGATTTCAGGAATGGGCGAAGTTCATTTAGAAATTATTATTGATAGACTTAAAAGAGAATTTAACGTTAATGCAAATATTGGAAAACCTCAAGTTTCGTTTAGAGAAGCAATACAAAAATCTGTTGAGAAAATTGATGAAAAATTTATCCGCCAATCTGGCGGTCGTGGACAATATGGTCATGTTGTAATAAATGTAAAACCTGCAGAGCAAGGAAGTGGGTATACTTTCGTAAACAAGATTGTCGGCGGTGTCATTCCCAGAGAATATATACCTGCCGTTGATCAAGGTATTAAAGAATCATTACAAAATGGTGTCTTATATGGATATCCTATTCCAGATGTAGAAGTTGAACTTGTATTTGGATCATACCATGATGTTGATTCATCAGAAATTGCATTTAAAGTGGCTGGTTCTAGAGCAATTATTGCTGCTTGTAAAAAAGCTAATCCTGTCTTAATGGAACCAATTATGAAAGTTGAAGCAACAACTCCAGATGATTATATGGGTGATGTTATAGGAGATATTAATTCAAGGAGAGGTAAAGTAGACACGATTGGTCAACAAGGTTCAAATCAACACATTAAAGCAGTTGTGCCACTTAGTGAGATGTTTGGATATGCGACTGATCTAAGATCTCTATCTCAAGGAAGAGCAAATTTTTACATGGATTTTTCTCACTATGCTAAAGTTCCAACTCAAGTGGAGGAAAAATTGATGAAAAAAAGAGTTAAAAATGGAGTTGAAGAATAATGAGTAAAGACCTAATAAGAATTTCGCTAAGGGCTTATGACCATAAACTTCTGGATAAATCTGCAGAAAAAATTATAAGAACAGCTAAATCTACTGGAGCAATTATATCTGGCCCAATTCCATTGCCAACAAAGAGAAATGTTTATACGGTTTTAAGGTCACCTTTTGTTAATAAGAAATCTCGTGAACAATTTCAAACAAAAGTCCATAAAAGAATAGTAGATATTGTGAATTCAACACCAAAAACTGTTGAATCTTTAATGAAATTAGATTTGCCATCTGGCGTAGATATAGAGATTAGAGGTTAACTATGTACGGTTTAATTGGTAAAAAATTAAAAATGTCCCAAATGTTCAATGAAAATGGGCATGTTGTTCCAGTTACTTTGATTCAAGCTGGTCCATGTACAGTCTCACAGGTAAAAACCATAGATTCTGATGGCTATAATTCTGTACAACTTGCTTTTGGAGAAAAATCAAAACGCAATATAAACAAACCTCTTAAAGGACACTTGAAAAAAGGAAAGATAGATTCTGCTAAAGTATTAGCAGAGTTTCAATCTGTAGATGGGTTTAACTATGAATTAGGTCAAAAATTTGATTCTTCAATTTTTAATATTGGAGAGATGATTAATGTAAGATCTAAATCAAAAGGTAAAGGTTTTGCTGGAGTTATTAAAAGACATGGTTTTCGAAGACAGCCTGCTACCCATGGTACAAAACATACTGAGAGAGCTGGAGGGTCAATCGGACAAGCATCTTGGCCTTCTAGAGTATTTAAAGGGCTAAAGATGGCTGGTAGATTAGGGAATGCTTATAATACTACAAAAAATCTTGAGATTGTTAATATCGATAAGGAAAAAAACTTACTATATGTTAAAGGATCTATTGCAGGTGCAAATAATGCTATAGTATTTATTTTGAAGAAATGAAGATAAAATCAATAAATAATAAAAAAGATTATACTGTGAGTGACTCAGTATTTAAAGTTCCGATGAATGATCAGGCAGTATACCAGTGCGTTGTGGCTGAGTTAAATAATGCAAGGCAAGGTACAAGCTCTACTAAGAATCGATCCTTAGTGTCTGGCGGAGGAAAGAAGCCGTTCAAACAAAAAGGTACTGGGAATGCTAGAGCTGGAACAATAAGATCTCCTTTAATGAGAGGTGGAGGTGTTATTTTTGGGCCTAGTCCAAAGTATTATTTTAAGAAAGTTAATGCTAAGACAAAGAAATTGGCTTTTAAATGTATTCTTTCTGATAAAACAAAGAATAAATCTTTAAAGATAACTGATTCTATTGATCTAAAAACAAATAAAACTAAGGAACTAGTTCAATTTCTAGATGACAACGATTTGTCTGATAGAAAATTAACAATTATCACGTCTGAGGTAGACAATAATTTGCTTTTAGCATCACGTAATGTTAAGTATGTAAATGTAGTTAAAGCATCTTCTTGTTCAATTGTAGATTTATTTGATTCAGATATTATTTTGATTGATTCAAGCGGACTTGAAGTGATTTCGTCTAGATTTGGAGGAGACAAATAAAGTGAATGATATTTCTCAGATATTGATACGTCCAATTGTGACTGAAAAAATGACTCTTTTGCAAGATGAAGATAATAAATATGCATTCGAAGTACCTTTGAGTGCAAATAAAATAGAGATAAAGAAAGCTGTTGAGAAAAAATTTAAAGTTAAAGTTTTAAAAGTAGCTATTACCAATAGAAAAGGTAAAGCTAAACAAATGACAGTAAAAAGTGGTGGAAGAACAATTAGAACAAATGGATATACAAAATTAAAGAAGAGAGCTTTAGTAACATTGATGGAAGGTTATAACATAGATCTATTTAGTATATAAGAGATTATAATTATGGCAACAAAACAACTAAAACCGATTACACCTGCTTCTAGATTTGCCTCTAGACCTGATTTTACTGAGATTACTACCAGTAAGCCTGAGAAATCTTTGGTAAGAAAACTCAATAAAACAGGCGGAAGAAATAATAAGGGTAGAATTACATCTAGAAGAAGAGGTGGAGGACATAAACGTAGTTATCGGATTATAGATTTCAAGAGAAATAAATTTGATATTGAGGCTAAAGTAGCAACAATTGAATATGATCCAAATCGCAGTGCTTTTATTGCATTGCTTTATTATTCAGATGGTGAGAAAAGATATATTGTTCAACCAGACGGATTAAGAGTTGGTGATATAGTTGTTTCTGGTGAAAAAACTTCTCTGAAAACAGGGAATGCTATGATGTTAAAAAATATACCATCTGGACAATTTGTACATAATGTAGAATTAATTCCTGGTAAAGGTGCACAATTGGCTAGAAGTGCAGGTTCTTATGTTCAGATTATGGCAAATGATGAAGGTTTTACAACATTAAAGATGCCATCTAGCGAGGTAAGAATGGTTCCTGAAGATTGTCTAGCTACAATTGGTATAGTAGGCAATAAACATCATGAATTAATTCAGTCAGGTAAAGCTGGTAGATCTAGATGGTTAGGTAAGCGTCCTAAGGTTAGAGGGGTAGCAATGAATCCTGTAGACCATCCTATGGGTGGAGGTGAAGGTAAGAGTTCTGGAGGAAGACACCCAACCACTCCTTGGGGTAAGCCTACAAAAGGATATAAAACTAGAAAGAAAAATAAGAAATCAGATTCTTTAATCGTAAAGAGGAGAAATAATTAATGTCTAGATCGATCAAAAAAGGACCACATATTGATTTTAAACTCTTAAAGAAGATAGAAAAAATGGAGAAATCAAAAAAGAAAAGTGTTATTAAAACTTGGGCTAGAAATTCAGTAATAACTCCAGATTTTGTTGGACATACTTTTGCTGTTCATAATGGAAATAAGTTTATCCCTGTTTTTATAACTGAGAATATGGTGGGACATAAACTTGGTGAATTCTCTCCAACAAGAATATTTAGAATGCATTCAGGAGATAGGAAATAAAAGACTATGGAAATTATTTCAAAATCTAACAATATAAGACAGTCACCAAAAAAACTTAGAAAAGTTGCTGATTGTGTGAGAGGTTTAAATGTAAATAAAGCACTTTCTTCATTGAAACATATGGATGAAAAAGGAGCAGAAATTATTGAAAAAACGTTATCATCTGCTATTGCTAATGCTGTTAGCAATGAAGAATTTGATAAAGATATGAATAATGTTATGATAAAAACAATTACTGTTGATGAAGGTCAGCCCTTAAAAAGATTTAGAGCTCGTGCACAAGGTCGTGCAAGCAGGATTAAGAAAAGAACTAGTCATTTAAAGATAATTATAGGATAATTAAATGGGACAAAAAACACATCCAAAAGGATATAGATTAGATGTAAACAAGGATTGGGGATCTAATTGGTTTTCTAAGAAGAACCAATATGCTGTTGATTTAGCCCAAGATATCCAATTAAGAAAATATCTTAAAAGAAGACTTCGAGATGCATCGGTTTCATCTATTAATATTGAAAGAACTTCGCAATCGATTACTATTACGCTTCATACTGCTAGACCGGGTATTGTTATTGGTAAAGGGGGAGAAGAAGTTGGGAAATTGAAAAAAGAAGTAGCAAAACTTTGTAATACAAATGATATCCAGTTAAATATTAATGAAGTTAAAAGACCTGAGTTAAATGCGGAACTTGTAGGTCAGAATATTGCAAGTCAATTAATTAAAAAGATGGCATATAGAAGAGTCATTAATAAAACAATGCAGTCTACGATGAGAATGGGCGCTGAAGGTATAAGAATAAATGTTGCAGGTAGATTAGGCGGGGTTGAGATTGCAAGATCTGAAAGATTTATGGATGGAAGAGTGCCGCTTCATACGCTTAGAGCAAATATCGACTATGCCCTTGTTGAAGCACATACTACATATGGAATTATTGGTATTAAAGTTTGGATTTGTAATGGATTTAGTAAAGCGAAGAGTAAATAATGTTAGAACCTACAAAAGTAAAATTTAGAAGAGTTCATAGAGGCAATAGAAAAGGAATGGCTAAAGGTGGTACCGAAGTCAATTTTGGTAGTTACGGATTGAAAGCAATGGAACCTGGTTGGATTACTGCTAGACAGATTGAGGCTTCAAGAGTCGCAATTTCTAGGTTTGTTAGAAAAGTTGGAAAGATGTGGATTAGAATATTTCCTGACAAGCCAATTACCAAGAAACCATTGGAAACAAGAATGGGTAAAGGGAAAGGTGCTCCTGAGTACTGGGTAAGTAATGTAAAACCAGGGAGAATACTATTTGAAGTAGAAGGAATACCAAGAGATGTTGCACATAAAGCATTCAAAAATGCAGGGAGCAAATTACCTATTAAAACAAAATTAGTTGCGAGAAGAGGTTTAGATGAAAGTAAATGATTTAAGACAATTGTCTGATAGCGATTTACTTTCACGTTTAAACGATAACAGAGAAAGTTTACAAAAATATCGTTTTCAAAAATCTATTCAACAGTTAGAGGATCATCGATTGTTGTCAGATTTACGTAGAGAGAATGCAAAAATTAAGACAGTATTAAGAGAGAAAATGTTGAATAAGGATAGTACTAATGGATAGAAATCATCAAAAATTAGTTGGTAAGGTTGTATCTGATTCTATGGATAAAACTATAGTTGTTAGCGTGGAAAGATTAGTCAAACATAGACTTTATAAGAAATATATAAGACGATCAAAAAAATATTATGCTCATGATGAAGATAATTCTTATAAGAATGGAGATTTAGTTGAAATTGTCTCTTCTAAACCATTGAGCAAAACTAAAAGATGGCGTGTTTCAAGATTAACAGGGAAAAACGAGAAATAATATGATTCAACAGGAAACAAAGTTAAAAGTAGCTGACAATTCTGGTGCAAAAGTTGTGCAGTGCTTTAAAGTGTTGGGTGGCTCTAAGAGAAGATATGCTAGCATAGGCGATGTTGTTGTTGTATCTGTGAAGACGTCTATTCCAGGAGGAATGGTAAAAAAAGGAGATGTTTCTCGTGCTGTTATAGTCAGAGTTGTGAAAGAATTGCGAAGAAAAGATGGTTCATATATAAGGTTTGATGATAATGCTGCTGTCTTACTAAATGAACAAAATGAGCCAAGAGGCACAAGAATATTTGGACCAGTTGCTAGAGAATTAAGAGATAATGGATATATGAAAATTATATCAATGGCTCCAGAGGTTTTATAATGAAAATTAAAAAAGATATGGTGGTAAAAATAATTTCTGGGAATTTCAAGGGTTTATCAGGAAAAGTATTAAAAGTATTTCCAGCAACTAAGAGAGTTATTGTTGAAGGAGTTGCGTTAACTAAAAGGACATTGAGACCCTCTCAAGAAAATCCTAAAGGAGGATTTAGCGAGAGAGAGAGATCTATACATATATCAAACGTTATGATTTTAGATAATAATGAAATATCAAGAATTGGTTTTAAACTATTGAAAGATAAATCAAAAATAAGAGTTTCTAAGAAAAGCGGTAAGGAGCTTGGTTAATTATGGCAGAAGCGACATATACTCCTACATATAAACAAAAATATCTTAATGAGGTAAGACCACATCTTATTAAGAAATTTGATTTAAAAAGTGTTATGGCAGCTCCAAAAATTGAAAAAATAACTTTGAATATTGGTTTAGGAAATGCCAAGAATGATTCTAAAGCACTAAAAGCAGCTTTAGATGAGTTAATGTTAATTACAGGACAGAAACCTATTGTAACTAAAGCAAAAAAAGATGTTTCAAATTTTAAGATAAGGAAGGGATTTCCCGTTGGTTGCAAAGTGACATTAAGAAAGAATTATATGTATGAATTTTTAGAAAGATTATGTGCTGTAGCTCTTCCAAGAACAAGAGATTTTAGAGGTTTGTCTAGCAAATCATTTGATGGTAGAGGAAACTATAGTTTCGGAATTAAGGAACAGGTTGTATTTCCTGAGATTGACTATGATAAAGTTGATACTATCAGAGGGATGGATGTGATTATTACAACTTCATCGGGTAATGATGAAATTTCATATGAAATGTTAAGAGCAATGGGACTCCCTATTAAAGAAAAAGGTACTGATATAGAAGAGGAAGCTCCAGTGAGAGAAGCTCCTCCAGTAGAAGAAGTTCCGGTAGAAGAAGATAACTTAAACGAGGAAAAAGATGGCGAAAAAGTCTAAAATTGCAAGAGAAAAACATTTAGCAAAGAAAGTTGAGAGACACTATCTCTTGAGAAAAGAATTAAGGGATTTAATTAAAAATCCAAATACTTCTGAAGAAGATAAATTAAATGCAATCAAAAAATTACAAAAACTTCCAAGAAGTTCTAGTCATGTTAGGTTAACCAACAGATGTTTAGTATCTGGACGTCCAAAGGGATACATGAGAAAATTTGGTTTATCAAGAATAACCTTCAGAGAATTAGCACTCAAAGGAGAGCTTCCTGGTGTAACAAAGGCAAGCTGGTAAGGAGCATATTTATGTCAATGACGGATCCAATAGCAGATTATTGTACAAGAATAAGAAATGGTTATTCTTCTAATAAGAGATGGATAGATATTCCATCCTCTGAACTGAAGAAAAGAATCTCTCTTGTCTTAAAAGAAGAGGGATATATTGATAATTTTGTATTTGTAAATAAAGAACTAAAAAAGGAAGATATTAGAATCTTTCTAAGATATGATAACGATGTACCAGCTATTACTACTATTGAGAAGATTAGTAAACCTGGAAAAAGAGTATATGTATCTGTTGGTGATATTCCTAGAGTCCTAAATGGATTAGGAATTAGTGTTATTTCATCTTCAAAGGGAGTGGTAAGTAATAAGGTAGCAAGAGAATTAAAAGTTGGAGGAGAGTTGCTTTGCAACGTTTGGTAAAATGTCAAGAGTAGGAAATAATCCAATTGTAGTTCCAGAAGATGTAAAAATAGAGAAAAATGGCTCTAGTTTGTTAATTAATGGTCCTAAAGGAAAATTATCAGTGAATCTTTTTGAAGAATTAGATCTAAAAATTGATAAAGATTCAATTGGAGTATCTGTGAAAAATGATGATGCGCACTCAAGATCTATGCATGGTACAGCGAGACAATTAATTTCTAATGCAATCGAAGGTGTTAATAATGGTTTTTCAAAGCACTTAGAGATTGTAGGTGTTGGTTATAATGTAAAGAGTCAGGGTGCTCGACTTATATTTCAGTTAGGTTTTTCACATGATATAATATTAGAGCTTCCTGATGGTATTGAAGCAGACGCACAAAAGAATAGGCTTGAGATTAAAGGAATTGATAAGCAATTAGTTGGCCAAGTATCTGCAAAAATAAGAGCATTAAGAAAGCCTGAACCTTATAAAGGAAAAGGAATTAGATATAAAGATGAATATGTTCGTTCTAAACAAGGTAAAACTGTTGGAGGTACTGAGTAAAATATGAGTATTCTAAAAGCAAAAAAAGAACAGTATTTACGCAGAAAGAAAAGATCAAAAAAATCTTTTCCTATCGAAGGAGAATATAGATTGTGTGTTTATAAAAGCGCGAAACATATAGAAGCCCAGATTATTGATGATTTTAGTCAAAATACAATTGTTGCTGCTTCATCCAAGGAGAAAGTTTATAGCAGTAAGAAAATTAATAAAACTGAGCTTGCTTCTCTTGTAGGGGAATCTCTTGCTAAGAGGGCTAAATCTAAAAAAGTAATAAGTGTCTATTTTGATAGAAATGGTTTTAAATATCATGGAAGAGTAAGGTCATTGGCAGAAGCTTCTAGAAAAGGCGGATTAAAATTTTAATAACGGAGAATAGATGAATACAATTAATCATTCAGAATTGGATCTAAGAGAAGAATCAGTTATAAGAATTAATAGAGTTGCTAAGGTTAATTCCAGAGGAAAGAGATTTAGTTTTTCCACTATTGTAGTTATAGGAGATGGAAGAACTCATGTTGGTATTGGCGCTGGAAAAGCAAACGAAGTATTAGTATCAATTACTAAAGCAAAAGATGCCGCTAAACAAAATCTAATTAAAGTACCTGTTTATAACTATACAATTCCCCATGAGATTATTGGAAAACATGGTGCAAGCAGAGTTTTATTAAAGCCTGCTCCTCCTGGGACTGGAATTATAGCTGGGTCTGCTGTAAGACTAATTATGGAGCAAGTAGGTATAAGCAATATTTATACCAAAGTATTGGGTTCGAATAATGCTATGAATGTTGCTAAAGCTGTTATGAATGCGCTTTTGAATTTACAGGATATAAGAAAAGTTGCCAAAAAAAGAGGTAAAACTCCAAATAATCTGTTTGAGGTATAAAAGTGGCCAATAAGAAAATAAAAATTACACAAGTTAAAAGTAGGATTGGGTATTCTAGAAAAGCCAAAGCAACATTAGATGCTCTAGGATTGAGGAAAATTAATCAGTCTGTTGTTCTAGATCTGAATGACTCTATATATGGGATGGTTAAAAAAATAGATTATTTGGTTAAGGTTGAGGAAACTAAATGAAATTAATTAAACCAGTTAATTCAATTAAAAAATCAAAGCGAGTTGGTAGAGGTCCTGGATCTGGATTAGGAAAGACTGCAGGTAGAGGGCATAAAGGCGCAGGTCAAAGAAGTGGGTTCAAACATAGATATTGGTTTGAAGGAGGTCAAATGCCTCTTTATAGAAGAGTTCCAATGAGAGGATTCAATAACTCAAATTTTCAAAAATCATATGAAATTGTTAATCTTTCTGATATTGGAAAAATCAAAGTTAAGAATATTGATTCAGAGGTATTGTTTAAGAATGGTCTAATTTCTTCAAATTTTGTTCCTGTAAAGATTTTGGCAAACGGTGATATTAAAAAAGCATATAATGTTACTGCTTCATCATTTAGTAAATCAGCTATTGAAAAAATAGAAGAAGCTGGTGGGAAGGTTATTGTAGAATGATTGAAAAAATAAGAAATATTTTTGCTATTCCTGAACTAAGAAGAAAAATCCTATTTACGTTAGGAATTTTAGTAGTTGTTAGAGTTGGAGCTCAAGTCCCAATTCCTGGTATTGATCCAGAAGCTTTACGTCAAACAATGGATTCACTTAGTGATACATTTTTTGGACTGTATAATATGTTTACTGGGGGAGCCTTTGGACAAGCAGCTGTATTTGGGTTAGGAATTATGCCTTACATATCTGTTTCAATTATTGTTCAGATTTTACAAACTACTCTTCCATATTTCCAGAGATTAGCTAGAGAAGGAGAGAGCGGTAGAGCAAAGATTACTCAAATTACTAGATATGGAACAGTAGTTCTTGCATTTATTCAATCAATTGGGATTGTTTTTCTATTGGAAAGTTATGGTATTGTTTTGAATCCTGGTTTTTTGTTTAGATTTACTGCGATTATTTGTATTACAACTGGTACAATGCTTCTTTTATGGTTGGGTGAGAAAATTACAGAACATGGTATTGGAAATGGAATATCTCTTATAATTATGGTTGGTATATTAGCTGGCTTTCCGAATGTTGTGATTTCGGAAATAGCGTATTTTCAACAAGGAGTAAGGGGGATATTATCTGAATTGGCTTTAGCAATTTTGTTTTTCTTTTTAGTCATGTTAATTGTTCTTATTCAGCAAGGAATTAGGAAGGTGCCTATTCAATATGCAAGGAGAATAATTGGTAGGAAAGTTTATGGTGGTCAATCTACATATTTACCATTAAAAATTAATACTGCAGGTGTTATTCCGATTATATTTGCGCAATCTATACTGTTAATTCCAGGTACTATTGCAACTTTTTTAGGCCAAGACGCTACTCAATCAAATTTTATGTCTTGGTTTGCTATGGATCATTGGTTCTCTAATGTTTGTTTTGCTCTTTTAATTGTTTTCTTTACTTACTTTTACACGGCGTTACAATTTGACCCAAATCAAGTTTCTTCAACATTAAAGCAGCAAGGAGGATTTATACCTGGAGTGAAACCTGGAAGAAAAACAGCAGATTTTATTGAAAATATATTAACTAGAGTAACATTGCCTGGAGCATGTTTTCTTGGATTTATTGCTTTAATGCCATATTTCTTACAGCAATTTGCAGGGCTAGATTATGCTTATGCATCTTTTTTTGGAGGAACAAGTTTATTGATTATTGTTGGTGTCGGTCTTGACACTCTAAATCAAATAGAAACGCATTTATTATCAAGGCATTATGACGGTTTTTTATCAAAAGGTAAAGTAAGAGGCAATAGAAGATAATGGTTGATTTAGATAACATGGAACAAGTTAATAAAATGACTGAAAGTTGCCAGATATTGTCTGATACCCTCGATCTTGTTGAAAAATACATTGTTCCTGGTCAATCTGTTATAGAATTAGATAAAATTGCTGAGGATTATATTGTTTCAAAGGATGGAATTCCTGCATTTAAAGGATATAATAATTTTCCTTCTACTTTATGTATATCAGTTGATGATGAAATTGTACATGGGATACCAAAAGATATAACATTAGAAGAAGGACAAATAGTAGGAATTGATTGTGGAGTTCTTAAGAATGGTTATTATAGTGATTCTGCAAGAACTGTTCCAGTGGGTGAGATTTCTAAAGAAAAAGAATTATTATTAAATACAACAAAAAAAGCACTTGATATAGGTATTAGTAAAGCAGTAGCTGGCAATCTTGTCTATGATATTAGTCAGGCTATACAAGAGTATGTGGAATCGAAAGGATATTCAATTGTCCGAGAATTAGTGGGGCATGGTATTGGCAAACAACTACACCTTGATCCTCAAGTTCCTAATTTTTGTGAGCCTAAAAATCATAGTCACGATATTGTATTAGAAGAAGGTATGTGTTTAGCTATTGAACCAATGGTTAATTTGGGTAGTAGGCATATTAGAACTGATAAAGATGGTTGGACAATTAGGACACAAGATGGGAAGCCAAGTGCACACTTTGAACATTCAATTCTTATTACTAAGTTCCAACCCAGAATTTTAACATAACATGGCAAAACAAGAATCAATAGAAGTTGAAGGAGTTATAAAGGAGGCTTTACCAGGAGCAAGGTTTAGAGTGACAATAAACCTAGGAGGCAAAGAACATGAAGTTCTTGCACATGTAAGTGGTAAGATGCGTATGCATTATATTAAAATGCTTCCTGGTGATAAAGTCGATTTAGAATTATCTCCATATGATTTAACTAGAGGAAGAATTACATTTAGGCAATAATTATGAAAGTTAAAGCATCAGTAAAGAGAAGAAGTCGAGATTGTATTATCGTACGTAGAAAAGGACGTATTTATATTATTAATAAGAGAAATCCTCGATTCAAACAGAGGCAAGGATAATGGCTAGAATAGCAGGAATTGATATACCAAAAGATAAGAAAGTAGCTCATTCTCTTAGATATGTTCATGGAATTGGTTTAACTACCGCATTAAAGATATGCGAATTAGCCAAGATTAATCCTGATTCTAGGGTTACTGATCTTAGTAGTAAGGAAGAAGATTCTATTAGAAAAGTTATTGTTGATTTAAAATTAC
Organism: uncultured bacterium; assembly: GCA_964606555.1. Classification (GTDB taxonomy): domain Bacteria; phylum Fidelibacterota; class Marinisomatia; order Marinisomatales; family Marinisomataceae; genus Marinisoma. The sequence goes on from CAZSGU010000008.1 coordinate 18,491, forward strand.
TAATTGAAGGTGAATTAAGAACTGAGAATATTAAAAATATTAAAAGATTGCAAGATATTGGTACTTATAGAGGTGTAAGGCATAGAAAATCTTTACCAGTAAGAGGACAAAGAACTAAAACAAACTCTCGTACCAAAAGAGGAAAGAAACAAACAGTGGGACTTGGCAATAAAAAGGTAGCAGTATAAGATTATGGCAGTAAAAGGTAGATCAAAGAAAAAGAAAGTGGACTCAAAAGGCATTGTCCACATAAAAGCAACATTTAACAATACAAATATCACAGTTACTGATGAACATGGTAATGTTATTGCTTGGGCTACTGCTGGAAAAGCGGGTTTTAGAGGATCTAGAAAGAATACCGCGTATGCAGCATCTATAGCAGCAGAGAAAGTTGCAAGCGAAGTGGTTGGTATGGGTTTATTAAAAGTTTTAGTTAGAGTAAAAGGTCCCGGAGCAGGTAGAGAGTCAGCTATTAGAGCGTTGTCAGGTGCAGGGTTACAAATAACTTCGATATCTGATGTAACTCCACTGCCTCATAATGGTTGTAGACCTAAGAAACAAAGAAGAGTATAAGATTATATGGCAAAATTAAATACACCTAAAGGTAAACTGGTCAGAAAACTTGGAGTTAATATTTTTGGAAATCCAAAATTTGATAAACTATTATCAAGAAAAGGATACAGACCTGGCCAACATGGACAATCTGGAAAGCGTTTTACGACATATTCTACGCAATTACAGGAAAAACAGAAGATCAAGTTTATGTATGGTATGTTAGAGAAACAGTTTAGAAATTATTTTAAGAAAGCTTCACAAATGAAAGGTGAAACAGGTCTTAATCTATTAATATTGCTTGAATCAAGATTAGATAATGTAGTCTATAAATTAGGATTTGCTCCTTCAAGACCATCTGCCAGACAGCTTGTTAATCATGCACATTTTATGGTTAATGGTAAGAAAGTTAATATACCGTCTTATCGATTAAAACCAGGTGATACCATTCAAGTAAGGGACAAAAGTAAAAAATTAGATATTGTATTAGATTCGATTAAGATGATTAAAGGTGATTTAAATGTATCATGGCTATCTTTAGATAAAGCTAAAATGGTTGGTACATTTGTTAATTATCCAGAAAGACAAGAAGTTGATATGACTATTAATGAACAATTAGTTGTAGAGTACTATTCAAGATAAGAGGAAAAAATAATGAGCAATGAATTAAAATTTAAAATTTCACATAAAGAAACAGATAATAATTCTAGTAAATTTGTTATTAAACCATTGGAAAGAGGCTATGGAATAACCGTAGGGAATTCTCTAAGGAGAGCCCTGTTAACAGCGGTTCCTGGAGCAGCAATTACCAATGTGAAGATTGAAGGTGCTTTACACGAGTTTTCTACATTGGATGGCATTAAGGAAGATGTTGCTGATGTTCTTATGAATTTGAAATCAGTACGATTTCATCTTTTTGAAAGCGTTGTGGAACCAATACGTTTAAAGGTTAAGGGAAAAAAGACCTTTACCGCAGCTGATATTCAAGCGGCAAGCAATGATTTTACTATTCTTAATCCTGACTTGTACATTACTGATATTGCTAAAGATACTACATTAGAGATAGAATTAAGACTAGGTATAGGAAAAGGCTATAAATCAAGCGAAGAAAATAAACTTAATAATTCACCGGTTGGTATTATTCCAATTGATAGTATTTTTAACCCTGTTACAAAAGTAACATTTAATGTTTCCTCATTGCCAGGAGTAAAAGAGGATTTAGAAATGTTGTCTTTAGATGTTACAACTGATGGATCAATTACTCCAATCGATGCGGTAAGCTATTGTTCTTCAGTATTGTCTGAGCATTATAATATTATTAATTCCATCAGTAATCCTTCAGTATTAGAGATTGATAAGCCAGTAAGTGAAGAAATTCTACAGACTCGTAAGCTTCTTGAATCTTCAATTGATGAAATGGAACTTTCAGTAAGAAGTCATAACTGTCTTGAAGCTGCAGGAATTACTTTGATTGGAGCACTTGTTCAAAAAGAAGAATCCGAAATGTTGGAGTATAAAAATTTCGGTAGAAAATCTTTAAACGAGTTGATTGAAAAACTTGAAACAATGGGATTGAAATTTGGAATGGATATTAGTCCATACCTTGACAACGAAAACAGCGAAAACAGTGAGACATAGAGTAAGAACAAAAAAGGTTGGGAAATCTGCTTCTCATAGAAAAGCAATGTTGTCTAACATGGCAAGCTCTTTAATCGAGCACAAACGCATTAGAACAACCCATCAGAAAGCTATAGCGCTCAAGAGGTTTATTGAGCCAATGATTACCAAAGCAAAAGATGGAACATTGCATAATAGAAGACAAGTATTGAAAAGTTTAAATAATCAAACAGCTGTTAAGACGCTATTTGATGTTATTGGTCCTAGTTATGCTCAAAGACCAGGCGGTTACACAAGAATTATTAAGCTTGGGAGTAGGGTTAATGATGCTGCAAAAATGTCTCTGATTGAATTTGTTGATAAATCTAATCTGAAAGATGACGTTGTTGAAGAGCAAGTTTCTGAAGAATTAGAATCAGAAGAAAATTAAATCATTTCGATTATCTTTTTTAAATATTTTTTGTCAATCGCATCAAAGTCATCAAGTTCTTTTGAATCAATATCTAATACATAATTTAGAAACGGTATAGTGATTTCTGATTTACTATTTGGGTCACATTCAATATGTCCATGAAATTCGTTAACATTAGGCACAATTATTGTTTTTCTAGAATTGAGAGATTGTCCACATACTCCGTCCATATTTATGGGACTACATGGTATTTTTTCTGACTTATGGAATGATATTTCTAGTTTGTTACCATTTAGAATATAAAAACCACAAAAATTCCAATTTTCAAACATATCATATAATGTGTTACATATTAAATCTAAAGTTAGTTCATCTTTTAAGTTTTTAATTTTAGAAATTGCTTTTTGATAAGTTTCTTCTTTAATGTCAGGTTGTAACTTGCTCATGTCAAAAAATAACAAATATTCTGAGAAGGCAATAATAGTTTCTGGTTTGCCCAGAACAGCTACAACAGCATTAGGAGATATATTATCTCTTATTGATGGATATAATATGGTTTACGAACCTTTTAACGCGTCTCAAGGCATTTCAGAGGTCAATTTAAATTACTTCATTCCTGGTGCAAATATTAGTCATAGTGATTTTGATGAGATTTTTAATAGTATTCTGAATTTAAACGCTAAGTTTAAATTAGGAGTAAAAGATCATGATTCAGCTTTAAAAAAAGCTGTTAAAACATTATTTGGAAATGAATCTTCTTTGTCATTTCTTAAATCCAAGTTTTCTATTAATAAAAAGAAATTAATTATCAAAGATCCTTTTTTAGTATTTGCATCGCTCTATCTTTCTGATAATTATAGAGTAATAATGTGTGAAAGACCAATTCTACCATTAGCGGGTAGTTTTAAGAGAATGGGATGGAAGTTTTCTGAGTATAACAGACTCATTAATGACCTTAATTCTATTGATGTTACAATAAAAGAAAAAATTGAAAATAATTCTATTTCTCCATCTGTTTTAGGAGCTATCCAATTTTTCCAATTGTATAGCAGTTTTAAAGATAAAATTAAAGGAAAAGAGAATATTTATTTTTTTAATCAAGATAATTTCTCATTAAATCCAAAAGAATCAATTAACCGCTTGTTTGATTGGTTAGGCGAAGAGTATACAGACAAGATAGTTGGCAAAGTTAGAAATCTAAACTCTGGTCAAAAAAATGATATAAGAGAGCCAAAAAAACAGATTCAACACGATCTAATTTATAATAAATCTTTTTCAAATAAATATTATAAGTCAGTTTTGAATAAAGAAGAAATTGATTTTGTAAGGGAGTGTAGCGGAGGAGAGATTTGAACTCCCGACACGCGGATTATGATTCCGCTGCTCTAACCAACTGAGCTACTCCGCCATAGATTTTTTGAAGTTATATTACTTAAGTTTAAATGTCTAAATTTTTATAAGAAAAGTGTTCACTTTTTTATCTTATTTTGTAACTTTAACTTCTGTTGGCGAACTTAAAGACATATAGGGATACAAATGAAATATAAATCAAAAAATGATTTTTTGAATACAGTTGTTGATAAATATAGAGATCAACAAGAATTTCATCAAGCTGTAGAAGAGGTAATTGGTTCTATTTGGTCTACTGCTACGAAAAATGAAGAGTATATGCAAGCCAATATACTGGATAGAATTGTTGTTCCTGATAGGTCTATTATTTTTCGTGTTCCATGGGTTGATGATAATAATAATGTTCAAGTCAATCTAGGCTATAGAATTCAGTTTAATTCATCTATTGGTCCTTATAAAGGTGGGCTTCGATTCCATCCAAGTGTGAATCTAGGAATTCTCAAATTTTTAGCATTTGAGCAAGTTTTTAAGAATAGTCTTACAGGATTAAATCTTGGTGGAGGTAAAGGTGGCTCCAATTTTGATCCAAAAGGAAAATCAGATAGAGAAATAATGAAATTTTGTCATGCATTTATGGATGAACTTTATAGGCATATTGGTAGAAGAACAGATATTCCTGCTGGAGATATTGGTGTTGGTGCAAAAGAAATTGGGTATATGTTTGGTCAATATAAGAAGATAAAAAATGTTTTTTCAGGTGTTTTAACCGGAAAAGGAACTAATTGGGGTGGAAGTTTAATCCGTCCTGAAGCAACTGGTTATGGATTGGTGTATTTTGTAGTTAATATGTTGGAGACAAGAGATAACACCTTAGAAGGAAAAACAGTTACTGTTTCTGGGTCAGGCAATGTTGCACAGTATGCTTGTGAGAAATTAATCGAATTAGGTGCAAAGCCTATTACGCTTTCAGATTCAAGTGGGTTTATTCATGATCCTGATGGAATTACTCAGGAGAAACTTGAATATGTCAAAGAATTAAAAGATAATCGTTCAGCAAGAATTTCAGAATATGCAAAGAAATATAAAGCCAAGTTTTTTGCCAATCAAAATCCGTGGAGTGTCAAATGTGACATTGCTCTTCCGTGTGCTACACAGAACGAATTAGATTTGAAAGATGCTAAACAGTTAATTAAAAATGGCTGTATTGTGGTTGCAGAAGGAGCAAATATGCCATGCACTAAAGATGCAGTACATCACTTTATAGATAAGAAGATATTGTTTGGTCCAGGTAAAGCTGCAAATGCTGGAGGAGTTGCTGTCTCTGGTATTGAAATGAGTCAAAATAGTACAAGAATTCCATTAACAAGAGAAGAAGTTGACACTTTATTAAAAGAAATTATGAACAATATTCATTCTACATGTGTTGACTTTGGTTCCCACAAAGGATTTATTAATTATGTTGATGGTGCAAATATTGGTGGATTTGTTAGAATTGCAGACTCCATGGTTGATCAGGGCGTTGTCTAAAATATTTCTAATAAACTTTCAGACTTATGCTACGCAAACTTAAATCATTTGATATTCAATCAAGACGCGTCTTAATAAGAGTAGATTTTAACGTTCCCATTGGTAATGATATTGTTACTGATGATTATAGGATTCAAAGAACAATCCCTACTATTAAACATTGTTTAGACCAAGGGGCTAAAGTTATTTTAATGTCACATCTAGGAAGGCCAAAAGGCAAAATCAATCCAAAATTTTCTTTAATGCCTGCAGGAGAAAGATTAGCTGAATTATTAGAAATTCCTATAAAGTTTTCTCATGATTGTGTCTCTGATGATGCAATAGATGTTTCACACAATCTACAATCGGGAGAAGTACATCTTCTTGAAAATTTACGTTTTTATCATGAAGAGATTGAAAACAATAACGAGTTTGCGACAAAACTCTCTAAGCATGGTGAGATTTATCTGAATGATGCATTTGGGACAGCTCATCGCGAACATGCGTCAAATGTTGGTATTGTTCATAATTTTATGCACAAAGGCATAGGTTTACTAATAGAAAAGGAGTTAGAATTTTTATCAGATGCTCTTAAAGATCCTTTAGCTCCGGTATTATTAATTATTGGAGGAGCAAAAATTGATACCAAAATTGATGTAATTCATAACTTTCTTGGCCTAGCAGACAATATTGTTATTGGAGGAGCAATGGCAAATACATTTTTAACTGCGAATGGCTATAATATGGGTAAATCATTGGTTGAAATGGATAAATTGGAAATTGCAAAAAGAATATTATTAGATGCCTCAAAAACAAAAACTAAGATTATTCTACCAATTGATTTTAATGGAGAGTTAGACGAGTTCGGTAGCGGAAACTTAGAGTATGCTAATTATGATGATATTAAGAAAAATATGATTTGTGAAGATATTGGAGAATTAAGCGTAAATTTATTTGCAGATATCATAAGCAGGTCAAAAACAATTTTTTGGAATGGTACGGTAGGGGTTGCTGAAAATAAAGATTTTGCTTTTGGTACAGAGAGAATTATCGATAAAATTATTGATAATGAATGTATTGCAATAGCAGGAGGCGGTGATACTATAACTGCTATTAGAAATTATGATAGTGAATTAATTGATAAATTGTCGCATGCTTCAACAGGAGGCGGTGCATGTTTGGAATTGTTATCTGGAAGGAAACTTCCAGCAATAGAGATTTTAGATAAATAATGAAAAAAACAATATTAGCTGCAAATTGGAAGATGTATTTGAATGAGAATGAATCTGTTGATTTTATTAAGAGAATGAATCAAGAAGAAGGCTCGTTTTCTAATTCTAATGTAATAATTTTTCCCTCTCATACCTGTATTAATCAGGTTCAAAAAAATTTGACATCAAATAATATTAAAGTTGGTATGCAAGATTGTGATATTCATACCAGTGGGGCATATACAGGATCTGTATCTATTAATAGCATTACTACGGTGGATTATTGTATTGTTGGACATTCAGAACGAAGACTAATATATAATGATTCAGATAGCATTGTTCAGAACAAACTTCAAACAATTTTCAATCATAATGTGAGTGCAATTTTATGTGTTGGAGAAACAAAAGAAGAAAAAGACAATAATCAAACTCATAGTGTTATAGATAAACAATTGAGTATACTGCCAGAAGATTTAAAGAATAATTTAATTATAGCCTATGAACCTGTCTGGTCTATAGGATCTGGTGACCTTCCTTCTAATGAATATATAGAAGAAGTTCTTTCTTATATAAAAAATAAATTAAAAAGTTTATATTCAGACGAAATTGCAGAAGAAGTTATTTTACTTTATGGTGGATCTGTAGATGAAGATAGTGTTAATAGATTGTTAAAAGTTAAATTAATTGATGGTTTCCTAATTGGTAGTGCTAGTGCTAATTTCGAAGCTTTTAAAGCAATTGCAGAAAAAATAAAATTATAGAGGAATTATGGTTCAATTTTTAATAGTAATTCATACGATAGTCAGTGTAATGTTGATTGTTGTAATATTGATGCAGTCTGGTCAGGGAGGACTGAATTCTATGATGGGCGGTACTGCTACATCTATGTTAGGATCTTCCGGAGCAAATGATTTTATTACAAAATTAACAACATGGCTTGGTATAACTTTCATAGCATTGGCTTTGTTAATAGGGGCTTTGAGTGGTGATCCTCAAACTGCTAGAGAATCAATAATTCAACAAGATGCCGATTCAAGAGAGACAGAAATGCCAGCTACCAATGAATATATATTGCCTTCTGATGAGATTTTACCAGAAGAAAATAAAGAATAATTAGCCGAAGTGGTGGAATTGGTAGACACGCTAGCTTGAGGGGCTAGTGGAGGAAACTCTGTGTGGGTTCAAGTCCCGCCTTCGGCACAAAAAATAATTTAATATTATTTTGAAAAGATTTTTAGATTATGGGTTAATAATTAAAGAGATATTTAAAGGTGATATAATGAAAAAAATTGTTCTTACTCTATTATTTTTTACAACTGTTTTTGCTCAAACGTCTGCAATACAACTTTTTGATGAATCAAGACAAGCTTTATCAGATGGTAATTTAGAACTTGCTGGTGAAAAAATAAGAGCAGCTATTGATGCTGATAAAAACAATGATCAATTAAGAAAAGAATTTGATCGTCTAAATGGGTTAAGAAATAAAGCAAATAATTCTAATAGAGCGGTACAAGATGGTAGATTTGATGATGCTATTCTAGGTTTTAAGGAAGTATTAGATAATATTCCAAAATATATTCCTGCACTTTTTGGTTTGGCAAAAGCTTATGAAGGGAAAAATGACTATACTGCTGCAATAACACATTATAAGCAATCTCTATCTCTTGATCCTAACCATGAAGATTCAAAAAAATCTATACAGAATATTGCTAAAAAACTTTACAACAGCGCTAACAAAGATTATCAGAATGGAAATTTACAAGATGCTATGTCAAAATATAGGCAAGTACTAAGCATTAATAGTAGGATTTATCAAGCTCATTTTCAGTTAGGTGTTTTGTATAGGAAGATGGGTAATATCTCTCAAGCAATTCAAAGTTATCAGTCAGCTCTAAACATAAAAAAAACCTACGATAAAGGTTGGTATGCTTTGGGAATTGCATACAAAGAAAATGGTGATGTAGAGAATGCTAGGAAAGCTTTCCAAGAAACAGTTAGGCTTAATAAGAAATACTATAAAGCGCATAAAAGTTTAGGAGAAATATTTATTGATTTAGAACAATATGAAAATGCAGTTGCAAGTCTTAAAGCAGCTATTGGTATTAAATCTAATTATAGTGCAGCGTATCATGCGCTTGGCGTTACATATGGAAAAGGAAAATTAGAAGACTACAACAGATCTGTTGAAGCGTTAGAAAAAGCAGTAGACATATCACCAAGAGAAATGTTGTCTTGGTTTCATTTATCCGAAGCCTATAATGAGCTTGGGGAATGTGAAAAAGCGAAAGAAGCTGCATTAGAAGCGATTGACTTGAAAAAGAATTTTGGTGGAGGTTGGTTTCAGCTTGGTATAGCTGAATATTGTAATGCCACTGGAAATAAAAGTAATGCCATTAACCATTTTGAAAGAGCTAGAAATGATAGACAATGGAGAAAGATGGCAGAATATGAAATTGATAGGGTTAGAAATCCTGAGAAATATGAATGATTAAAGCTGTTATTTTTGATTTAGATAACACATTACTTGATTTTGTAACAATGAAACGAGAAGCCGTTAAAAATGCTCTCTCATCTATGATAGAAGCTGGCCTTGATATTGATTCCAAAACATCTTACAAAAGAATTATGCAACTCTATGAAGAAAACGGATGGGAAAGAAATCAGTACGTTTTTAATAAATTTTTAAGAGAAGTAGATGGATGTATTAATCATAAGTACTTAGCTGCAGGAATTGTTGCATATAGAAGGGCAAAAGACGAACATCTTAAATTATATCCAAATGTAGAAAAAACCCTTAATGAGATAAAGAATAGAGGAATAAAGCTTGCAATAGTTTCAGATGCACCAAGTCGGGAAGCATGGATGAGGATATGTTACTTAAAATTACATAACATCTTTGATGTCGTTATTGCTTTCGATGATTCCAAAGAAAGAAAACCTTCTTCTGCACCATTTAAGCTTGCCCTGGGGAAGTTGGGACTTTCTAATGACGAAGTCTTAATGGTAGGAGATTGGCCTGATAGGGATGTTGTTGGCGCAAAGAATCTAGGCATTAAAACTATCTTTGCTAAATATGGTGATCATTTTGGAGTAAAAGAATCAGGAGCAAATTGGGATATTGAAAATATTTCTGAAATAGTGGATATAATTGATGGTATTAATAATGAATAATATAAATCTTGGTGTTGATATAGTTTTAGTTGATAGGATTAACAAGATTCTAAATTCTGAGAGAAAATCAAGGTTCTTAAGTAAAGTTTTTTCTCGTAGTGAGATATCTGATTCGAAAAATAGACAAAACCAGTCAGAGTATTTTTCAGGAAGGTTTGCGGCGAAAGAAGCAATAAAGAAAGCACTATCTTCCTATAATAAAACTAATGTGCTTTCTTTTAAATCATTAGAGATTCTTAATAGTGAAAGCGGTAAACCATACGTACTTATTAGTTCCGAAAGACAAGCAAATATCAATATATCAATAGCACATGATGGGAACTATGCAATTGCATTCTGCGTAGTAAACTCAGACTAATGGATTTTTTTGAAATAGAAGGAAAAAATCAGCTATTTGGAGATATCCAAATTAGCGGTGCAAAAAATGCTGTTTTACCACTTATGGTTGCATCAATCCTTAATAATGATGAATTAACCATTTCAAATGTTCCTAATCTTTCTGATTCTATAACAATGGCTAACTTATTAAGAGGAATGGGTTCAGAAGTTGAGTTGTCTGATGGAAAAATTTATATTAATTCACAATCAATAAACGATCCATACGCTCCTTACGATCTTGTTAGAAAAATGAGAGCATCTTTTTATGTTTTAGGACCATTATTATCCAAATTTGGTGAAGCAAAAGTTTCTCTTCCTGGAGGTTGTGCTTGGGGACCAAGGCCTGTTGATTTTCATATTAAAGGAATAGAAAAATTAGGAGCTACTATTGATTTAGAAGATGGATATATTATTGCTAAATCAAGTAAATTGAGAGGAAATAAAATAGTTTTTCCAAAAATCTCTGTTGGCGCTACCGGAAATGTGCTTATGGCTTCAGTTTTGGCAGAGGGTGATACTGAAATTCATAATGCTGCAGCAGAACCTGAAATTCAACAATTATGTCATTTCTTAAATAGTATAGGAGCAAAGATTTCAGGTATTGGTACACATACCTTGCAGATTCAAGGGGTTGATTCGCTTAATAGTGTTGAAAATATCGCTGTGATTCCTGATAGAATTGAAGCGGGTACTTTTCTTATGGCTGTAGCCGCTACTGGTGGAGAGGTTAAATTAAATAAAGTAGATCCAAATCATTTAGAAACAGTGATTTCATATTTGAAACATGCTAATGTTAATTTGAATGTCGGAGATGATAATATAACTGTTTCATCCAAGGGAGATATTAGCTCATACAATATAGAAACCAACGAATATCCAGGTTTTCCTACAGATTTGCAAGCACAATGGATGCTTTTAATGAGTGTTGCTTCTGGTGATTCAACAATAAAAGAAAATATCTATTTTGATCGTTTTAATCATGTTCCAGAGTTAAATAGGCTTGGCTGTGACATAGACGTTGATTTAAAAACGGCAACTGCATTTATAAAAGGAAAAAGAAAATTAATTTCTGCTAATCTTACATCAACTGATTTAAGAGCCAGTGCTTGTCTTATTATTGCTGCATTATGTGCAGAAGGTACTAGTATTGTAAGTAGGGTATACCATATTGATAGAGGATATGATAAAATTGAGGAGAAATTGTCAAAAATCGGTGCAAGGATAGTTAGAAAAAAATAATCGAAATATTGTTGTTTTTTTTGTAATTATTAATAGATTGTCTTTCAGTCATGAGAGTTGTGATTATAGGAGCAGGTGAAGTTGGTTTTCATGTTGCGAAATCTCTTAGCGAACTTGATTATGATATCGCAGTAATAGATACTGATCCTGTGAAGTGTCAACGTGCAAACGAACATCTAGACGTCATTGTTATCGAGGGGAACGGTTCTGACGCCCAAGTCTTAAAAAATGCAAACGTTGATGATGCAGACTATGTTTTCTGTGTGACTAGTTCTGATGAAACAAATCTAATTGCTTCAATGCAATCACATAATTTAGGGGCAAAAAAAATCGTAGCACGTCTTAGAAATACCGATTATAGCAATAATGGTGATAGTATCCATCCAGAAAAGTTTGGTGTGGATGTTATTATTCATCCAGAACATGAAGTTGCCAATGAGATTGTAAGACTTGTGAAACACCCTTATGCAGACAAATTTTATGAATTTGAAAATGGAAAAGCTGTCTTATTTTCAAAGAAAATAAATCATCGATCTAAACTTGTTAATAATACAATAGAAGATTTTCACAACAAAAATAATGATGATTTTAAGTCTCTCATTGTGGCTGTAGTTAGAGATGAAAAAATGACAATTCCACCAGCTTCATTTAAGTTTGAACCAGACGATAACATTTTCTTTTTTGTTAAATCAAAAAATCTTAATCCATTGTTATCATCTATTGGAGTTTCTACATCTAATTCTAAGAGAGTTATGATTGCTGGAGCCAGTAAGATAGGAAGAAAAGTTGCTGAAGAATTGCAGGAAACAATGTCTGTTAGATTGGTTGATAATTCTAAAGAGAAAGCAAAGAATGTTGCCAATGAGTTAGGCGATTCTATTGTTATGAATGCTGATGCAACTGATGTTGAATTTTTAAAGAATGAAAATATTGGTGATGTTGATTCTTTTATCTCGGTTACAGAAGATCAGCAATTAAATTTATTAGCAGGAATTCTTGCAAAACAATTAAAAGTAAAACAATCTATTATTCACGTTGCAAATCCTGATTATGTCAAAAGTATGTCTGATCTTGGTATCGGATCTATTGTTAGTAAAAATACATCCAGTGTTAACTCGATTGTCAAAGCAATTCGAATTGATCAAAAAGATAATGTAATTCAGATTTTTAGCAGGTTAGGAATGGAAGCTATTGAATTAGAAGTAGAACGAAATTCTAAAGGGGCTAGAGTGCCCATTGCTAATTTAAATCTACCTCATGGAAGTTTGATTGCTCTGGTTAATCATAATGGGCATATTGCTATTCCTAGCGGAGATTATCAAATATTACCGAATGATGCGGTTCTTATTTTCTGTATTAATTCCAAAGTAAAAGAAGTTACCAATATTTTTAAATCAGAATAATGAGTCTACGACCTACATTTAGATTTCTTGCAATGTTGGTAATGTTTTTATCGCTTTGTTTATTTATTCCAGGATTGATTGATTATTTGAGTGGAGAAACTCAAGGCTTTTATTTATTTAAAATCGCAGGATTTTCTTTTATTGCTGCTATTCCTGTATGGTTGTTATCAAGAAAAGCTCGTTCTTTCTCTAATCGAGATGTTTTTTTAGTCACTGTTCTTGGTTGGGTACTAACCGCCATATTTGGATCTTTTCCATTTTATTTTTCAGGTTATTTTCCAAGTTATCCTGATGCATTGTTTGAAGCAGTGTCTGGTGTGACAACAACTGGCGCAACAATTTTAACTGATATTGAAAGCCTTCCAAAAAGCATTCTTTTATGGAGGGCTTTTTTACAATGGATTGGTGGATTAGGTATTGTTGTATTTACTATTGCTTTATTGCCATTGTTAGGAGTATCAGGCGAGAAATTATTCAATCTTGAATTTCCTGGTCCTTCCTCTGAGAAAATGACTCCTAGGATACAAGAAACTGCCAAAATATTACTAAGTTTCTATGTCGGATTTACATTTATTGAATTTTTGCTATTATCTTATTCACCTATGGGGCCTTTTAATGCAATTTGTCATGCATTTACAACCATGCCAACAGGTGGTTTCTCTACATTTAATGATAGTATTAACACCCAATCCGATTATGTAAAAAGCATCATACTCTTATTCATGATTATTGGGGGTACAAATTTTGTTCTGCATTTTAGAGCGCTAAGAGGGGGATTACGTTCCTATATAAGGGATAGAGAATTTTTATATTATGTTGGATTGATTGCTTTTGTTTCATCCGTTATTTTACTGATATCATCTATTATTTCTAATGGTTCTGGTATTCTAGATACAGTCTTTCAGGTGGTAGCAATCTTGACAAGCACAGGATACACTGCCACTGATTATGAACTTTGGAGTCCATATATTAAACAATTTATGCTGTTTGGATTAATGTTTGTTGGTGCGATGGGGGGATCAACAAGCGGTGGAATGAAGCTGATAAGAGTAGTTGCGATTTTTAAATACGCAAGAATGGAACTCAAACGTGCTCTTCATCCAAAAGCAATTATTCCAATACGTATTGGTTCAAAGGTAATTGAAGATGAAGTAATTCGAAAAACGTTAGGATTCTTCCTATTCTATATTATGTTTTTCTTCTTTGCATCTCTTTCTTTTTCTGCAATGGGAATTGATATGGAATCTTCTTTTGGTGCTGCTGCTTCAGGAATGGGGAATATTGGACCATCACTAGGTCAATTTGGACCAACAGATACCTATTTAAGCCTACCGCTAGCCGGTAAGTTTATTATGATGTTCTGCATGTTATTAGGAAGGTTAGAAATTTTTGCAGTATTGGTATTGTTTACTAAGACATACTGGAGAACTTAAAAATAAATCTTACTTCCAACATTAATGGATTGCCAGCATCGCCTGGCGTTTATCAATTCAAAGATAAATCTGACAACATTATTTACATTGGAAAAGCAAAGAATTTAAAGAAAAGAGTCAAATCGTATTTCCAAAAAAAATCCTATCGTACCCCTAAAGAACAGTCCTTAATTAAAAGAATAGATACCCTGGAATGGATTGTATGCCAGGATGAGGCAGATGCTTTTATCACAGAAGCAAATCTGATTAAAAAACATAAACCAAAATACAATGTTCAACTCAAAGATGATAAATCATTTCCATACCTAAAGATTACCAATGAAGCCCTTCCTAAAATTGATGTTACAAGAACAATCCTTAATGATCAATCAACCTACTTTGGGCCGTATACAGATGTAAAATCAATGCGACGATTAGTAGATGTATTGCATCGAGCATTTCCAATACGAAATTGTTATGTAGAGCTTCAAGATAAGTCAGTTGTTAAAAAGGGGTTAGGGTTAATTAAAATTTCTCAAGAAGAATATCATGAGATGATTGAACATATGATTTTGTTCTTGAAAGGAAAAACCAAATCTGTAGAGAAGAAATTGGCTAAAAAAATGGATTTTTTTTCATCAAAGTTAATGTATGAAGAATCTGCTAGGGTACGGGATCAATTACGAGCAATCAAAAGCTTTAAAACACGCCAACGCAAATTAGAAGCTGACTTTTCTAATCGGGATATATTTGGGGTGAAATCAAAGGATGATTACCATGTTGTGGTTATTCTACGTATACAAGAAGGAAGGATTATAAGCAGAGAAAAAGTATCTTCTAAAACCAATCTTCCAGTGAGCGAATTACTACGATCTGTGATTGTAAATTTCTACATGAATTCTGCCTATATCCCATCCAAAATCTATTTTCCAGAACTTCCCGATGAGACAGAAGATTTACAGGAATGGTTATCAACACTGAATGGGAAAAAAGCACAATTTGTGGTTCCCCAACGATCACAAAAATTACAAGAGGTAAAGCTAGCCAATAAGAATGCACAATTGTTGCTAAATGAATGGCTATTAAACCT
>CAZSGU010000009.1:0-33315 GCA_964606555.1 uncultured bacterium
CATGGTTTATTAACAAGAGATGCTAGAGAAGTGGAAAGAAAGAAATATGGTCAACCTGGAGCAAGGAAGAAATTCCAATTCTCAAAAAGATAATTATATGATTACTGTTACGAAAGATGATTTATTGAAATCCGGTGCTCACTTTGGTCACGTAACAAGCAAAACAAATCCTAATTTTCGAGATTATGTTTTATCCCAGAAAAATGGTATAGACATTATTAATCTAGACGATACTATTAATAACCTTAATAAAGCATTGTTGTTTGTTAAAAGTATAGTGGAAAGAAATGGAGATGTACTCTTTGTAGGGACTAAGAAGCATGCTAAGGATGTAATACAACAAGAAGCAGATAGATGTGGTATGTTTTATGTTGTAGAAAGATGGCTTGGCGGAACTCTTACAAATTTTTCTACTGTTAAGAAAAGCATTAAAAGACTTCAATTATTAGAAAAAGAAGGTTCTAATCTCTATGAAGATTTAACAAAGAAAGAACTTTTAAAGTTAAATCGTGAAAAAATAAAACTTTCTGATCAACATCGCGGTATCAAAGATATGAAAAAATTACCAAATGTTATTATTGTGGTGGATGGCAGAACTGAATCCATTGCCATTCAAGAGGCAAGAAAACTTGAAATTCCTATAGTATGTATTGTTGATTCAAATACTGATCCTGCCACTTGTGATTATCCAATTCCAGCAAATGATGATTCTATTAGAACAATCCAACTTTTAGTTACAGAGATTGTAAATACTATTGTGAACACTGTTAATAGCAAATCTAAGGATGATGGTTCAGAGAAATCAAAAGAATCAAAAGAAGAGAAAAAATAAGTATGAGTGTAGATGCCAAGTTAGTTAAAGATTTGAGAGAAAGAACTGGTGCTGGAATGATGGATTGTAAAAAAGCATTAGTTAAATCAAAAGGTGATTTAGATTCAGCGGTAGAATTTCTCCGTAAAGCTGGTATTGCTAAAGCAGAAAAAAAATCTATAAGAGATGCTAATGAAGGTTTAATTATATCCTATATTCATCATGGTAGCAAACTTGGTGTGTTACTTGATATTGGTTGTGAAACTGATTTTGTTGCGAAAACTGAAGGATTTGAAGAATTAGCAAATAATATTGCGATGCAAATTGCTGCAACAAACCCTATTGCTATTAGCGAAGAAGATCTTTCTTCTGATCTTATTGATAAAGAGAGAGATATCTATACAGAGCAAGCAAAATCAACCGGTAAACCAGATAATGTTGTCAAAAAAATTGTTGACGGCAAAATCGAGAAATTTATTGAAGAAAATTGTTTAATCAACCAATCTTTTATCAAAGATCCTGATGTTAAGATTGGTCAACTTGTTCAAGAAGCAATTGCTAAACTTGGGGAGAATATTACGATTAATCGTTTCGTTCGCTTTGCTCTTGGTGAAAAAAGTTAATAACTTATCTATTATTATCTAATTAATTATGTTGAATCAAAATCTTGAACTCGCAAGCACTAGAATGCAACAAACAATTGTGTTTGTTGATAGTGAATTAGCAAAAATTAGAACAGGAAGAGCTAATCCAGATATGTTCAGCAAAATCTTAGTGAATTATTATGAGAACGAAACTCCATTAAATCAAGTTGCTAATGTTTCTCTTATGGATGGTGTTACTGTCAGCATCCAACCATTTGATAAAACAGTTCTTGATAATATAGAAAAGGCAATTATTGAATCAGATTTAGGTCTAAATCCTTCTAATAATGGTAATTCAATTATTATTTCTTTTCCTCCACTATCGACCGAAAGAAGAGAAGAGCTAGTAAAATTCTCTGCTCACACTGTTGAAGAGGGGAGAATATCAATAAGAAATATCCGTAGAGATATTATTCATTCTGTGAAAAGGATAGAGAAAGAAGACAGGATTCCAGAAGATGATATGAAACGATTTTTTGATGATTTGCAAGATCTTACAGATAATTTTATTGGGAAATTAAATACAAGCCAAGCATCTAAAGAAAAAGAGATATTAGAAAATTAATAGTCTAAACTTCTGTTATTCACATTTAGACCAACCACAATCCTTACAATTGTAACACCCACCTTCATTGACAACACCTAGTTGATCACATTCAGGACAATTCATTGTATGGTTAGTCGTTGATTTATTAGTTTGTTGTACATCATTGGCAATTTCAAATCTTACTTGTTTTTCTTCTTCTGAAGAAGGACTGTCACCATGTACAAAATTTTCTAATGCTCTTCCAATCGCATCTGGAGTAGATAAAATTAGTTGTCCATCTTCCCAGGTTGGGTTTGGACCACTAATACCTTTTAATTGGTTAATGACACTATTAGGATCGATTCCTGACCTAAGAGCCAAAGAAATTAATCTGCTAATTGCCTCAGTTTGTGCAGCAACAGTTCCACCAGCTTTTCCAATGGTGGTAAAGACTTCACAAAGGCCATTCTCGTCTTTATTAACTGTAATATAAAGAGTTCCGTCACCAGTTCTCATTCTTCTAGTTTGGCCATCGGTAATTGAAGGTCTATTTCTTGCAATTTTTCCGTTTTCTTGTGTTTCTTGTTCTGGTTGAGTTTCTTCTGATTTATCATTAGTCAAGAGAATTCCTTCCCTGCATCCTTCCCTATAAACAGTTATTCCTTTCAAGTTTGCTTTATAAGCAGTCATATAAATGTCAGCTACAGTTTCAATAGTTGTTTCTTCAGGAAGATTAACAGTAGAAGAGATGGAACTATCAATATATTTTTGAGTTTCACCCTGCATTTTTACTCTAAAATAAGGATCAACATTATGTGCTGTTATAACATGTTCAGGGAGATTTTTATCATCACCAAACATTTCTTTTATAACTGGATGGCATACTTCGTATTCATCAAAATCTTTTCCATAACTATCATTCTTTTTTACTTTTCTTTTATATGAAGTTGCAAAAATTGGCTCTATACCGGAAGTTACACGCGCAACTATTGCACCGCTACCCGTTGGAGCGACTGTTGTCAGTGTTGAATTTCTTATTCCATCATTTTTTATTCTTTGTTGTAAATCTTCAGGTAGATTTTGTATAAAATTACTTTTTGAATATCCGCTCCATTTAAAATAAGGAAAATGACCTTTTTCTAATGAAAGTTCAACACTTGTCTCATAAGCAGTATCACGATGAACTTTCATTACTTCAGCAATTGTATGCAAAGCTTCATCTGAATCATATTTAATACCCATTTTAACAAGCATATCTCCCAACCCGAGTATACCAAGGCCTACGCGTCTGTCATTGATTGCATTCTGTTTTTGATCTTCAAGTGCATGTCGATCTAAATTATAATCGATAACATTATCTAAAAATCTGGTTGCAGTAGCAGTGCATTCTTTAAAATCTTCAAAATCAAAATTACCATTCTTATCAACAAATCTTTCTAGGTTTAGAGCTCCCAAATTACAACACCCGCCATCTGGCAAAGGTTGTTCTGCACAAGGGTTAGTGGATACAAGTGGACTGCAATATTCGGCGTTGTGATATTTTTTCATTGTATCCCAGAATAGAAGTCCAGGTTCTGCGCTAGCATGTGCATGATTGATAATTTTCATCCATAACTTCTTTGCATTGACAGTTTCATAAACTTTACCATTCCATTCTAGATCAAAATCAGTATCATTTTCTACTGCTTCCATAAAATTGTCTGTTAGTAAAACTGAAATATTAGAATATTTTACCATATCTATATCACCAGTTTTTATTTCAATGAATTTTTCGATATCTGGATGATCAACTCGAAGTGTTTGCATATTTGCACCACGCCTACCATGTTGTGCAATCGTGTTTGTATTTTCGCTAAATAGATTCATAAATCCAGTAGGTCCACATGAATTTCCGCCAGTCCCTAATATCTGATCTCCAGAAGGTCTTAGAGTTGATAAATCATGTCCACATCCACCACCAAATTTATAAGTCATGGCTTCTTCAATTACACAATCATAGATAGATTTTATAGAATCAGTTTTGATTCCAACGACATAACAGTTATTTAGGGTAGTGGTAATGTCATTTCTACCAGCACCATGCATAATTCTACCACCTGGAACAAACTTAAAATTGAGAAGCGTATCAAAAAATTTTGTTTCCCATTTATCCTGAAGTGATTTTGTTTTTTCAACACTTGCTAGTGCTTTCGCTTGACGTTTCCAAAGGTCCCATGGGTGTTTTTCCCATGGAGCGAGATATTTTTGTTGTAAAACGTTTTTTCCTAAATGGTCTTCTTTATAGTAATTATCTATTTTGAATTCATCTGGACACTCTTCCTGTTTATTTTCATCTGATTCTTTAATATTATAATCAAGAATTTGACTTTTTATTTCTGGATCAAGTGTTGGATTTTTTTCCGATTCTCTAGGAAAATTTATCTCAATTGCTTCTGCCATTCTAGTACTATTTCACTACCCTTAGTTATTAAAAATTAACGTTATTATCCTGCTCTATGACAAGAAAAGCCTCAGTAAAGGCTATTTAAACAAATACAGTACACTTTCGAAAAGCATAATCGGCTGGCTATGGTGAAGTTATCTAATTATTTTTACTTTAGTCAACACTAAAAAGTATTTTATTCAATTTTTTTTATAAATTCATGTTAATTATGGATAAAGATTACTCAAAAGAAATTCCACATTGGTTATTCAAACAATTACCTTACAATCATTATTCTGTTAATGTTGATGGTAAGAGTATGCATGTTATGGAGAAAGGAACTGGAAGACCAATTGTATTTGTTCATGGCAATCCAATGTGGGGATATTTATACAAAAGAATTTTGGATCAATTAGATGGTACCTCGGCAAGATTAATTGTACCTGATTTAATTGGATTTGGATTTTCTGATAAAATAAAACTTCATGAACATTCCCTCAATGCTCATAGTGAATGGATGGCTAATTTCTTTAACCAGATTAAAGAAGAAAAAATCGGTATGGTTGTTCACGATTGGGGTGGAATGATCGGAATTGCCGGTGCAATGAAAGCTGGAAAAAAAATTGATGGATTGATTGTAATGAATACGGCAATTACTGCACCAAAAGATGGTTTTAAACCGACATGGTTTCATAGTTTATCCCAAATTCCTGTTATTAGCGATTTTTTATTTAGAGTATTGAATTTTCCTTTGTCAGCACTACATAGATTCGCTAATGTGCCTGGATCTTTTTCAAAAGATGTGATGAAAGCATATAAATATCCCTTAAAAAAATTCAAAGATAATTGTGGACCTTTAGCTCTTGCACGCATGGTTCCCAACAATATGAATCATCCTAGTGTTCCACTTGAAAAAGAGATTGAAGAATTTTTACAACAATATAATGGTCCAGCTCAGATTGTTTGGGGTATGAATGATCCAGTAATGTGGAAATTAAGAAGGCGTACTGCTAGATTGCTTCCTCAAGCAAAAGTTGTTAAGACAAAAGCAGGTCATTTTGTTCAAGAAGAAACCCCTCGAAAAGTTGTAGAATCTATCAAAGAAATATTTAAATTATAGCTGAGACACTATGACAGGGCAAGTCCTAAAAAATAACTTCGATTTAAATGACAAATATACCTTAATTGATGGTAAAATTGTTCTTTCTGGAATTCAAGCTTTAGTAAGATTGTTGCTAGATCAACATCGTTTAGATTTAATTGCAGGTTTAAATACTGCCACTCTCGTTTCAGGATATCGAGGGTCTCCGATAGGATCGTTAGATATAAATCTCATCAAAAATAGAAGAATACTTGATGAACATAATGTAAAATTTATTCCTGGAGTTAATGAAGATTTAGGGGCTACACTGATTTATGGTAGCCAAATGGCAAACATGGTTTCAAAATTGCGATACGATGGTGTTCTTGGTATGTGGTATGGAAAAGCTCCCGGAGTAGATCGATCTGGAGATATCTTTAGGCATGCGAATTATCTTGGGGTTGGAAAAAATGGAGGTGTTCTTACAGTTGCAGGAGATGATCCTTCTTCTAAGTCTTCTACCTTGCCATCTCAATCAGAACCTGCACTGTTTGATGCAATGATGCCAATTTTCTATCCAGGGAATATTCAAGAAATTCTTGATTTAGGACTTTATGCTTATGGAATGTCAAGATTTACTGGATTGTGGTCTGGCTTTAAGATTGTAACAGATATTGCAGACGGATTTGGAAGTGCATTTGTCCATCCTGATAGGATATCAATTACAATCCCAGATTTTACTTATAATGGTAAGCCGTGGGCACATACCCAGAATGCAAAATTAGTTGGTAATTATAGCTTACCAACCGAGAAAGAAATTCATTTGGGAAGAATTGAAGCTGCTAAACATTTTGCTTCTGCAAATAAGATCAATAAGATTGTTGTTAAATCCGCAAATGATACAATTGGTATTGTGACATCTGGAAAAACATATTATGATGTAATGGAGGCTTTTGATTCATTGGGATGGACACACGATTGTTTAAACAAATATGGTGTTCGAATATTAAAGTTAGGTTTAACCTATCCATTAGAACCATCAATTATTCAAGAATTCTCTAAAGGACTAAATGAAATAACTGTTATTGAAGAAAAACGTTCTTTTATTGAGATGCTCTTAAAAGAAGAAATGTATAATAATCCTGATAAGCCAATCATTGTAGGTAAATTGGATGAAAATAATAATCCATTAATTCCTAGTTATGGTGAGCTAACAGCGGATATTATAAGTAGAATTATCTTTGATAGATATTCTAAAAAATTCAATGTTGATACTCCTAATACAAGGATTAATATATTAAATGAAATAGATAATCGCGTGTATGCACAATCCCTTTCAAATCGTTCAATGTATTATTGTTCAGGGTGTCCTCATAATACTTCGACAATAAAAATGCCTGAAGGCGATTATGCGTTTGGAGGTATTGGATGCCACTTGATGGCAATGTTTGTTGATGATGGTAAAGCATTTGGTACAACGCATATGGGAGGTGAAGGTGCACAATGGGTAGGAATGGAACCTTTTATTGAAAAAGAACACATGTTCCAAAATATTGGTGATGGAACTTTCTTTCATTCTGGATCATTGGCGCTAAGACAAGCCATTGCATCAAATTCTCATATTACATATAAAATTTTATATAATCGTGCTGTTGCAATGACAGGCGCACAAGAACCAGATGGAGGATTAGATTTACCAGAATTGACAAAGTATCTTAAAACTGAAGGCGTAAAGAAGATCATAGTTACTACTGACGATCCTAGTGCTTATGATTCTATTAAGCAATCTAGATGGGATAAGGATACTGAAATTTTTCATAGAGATGAGATTGTTAATGTACAGAAAAAATTAAAATCAATTAAAGGAGTTACAGTCTTAATCCATGATCAAGCTTGTGCTGCAAACTTGCGTAGATTGCGCAAACGAGGTAGAGTACCTGAACCAAAAGAAAGAATATTTATTAATGAAGCAGTGTGTGAAGGTTGTGGTGATTGTGGGGTTAAGTCTAATTGTTTGAGTGTCCAACCTGTTAAGACACAATTTGGACGAAAAACACAAATTGATCAACCTTCTTGTAATAAAGATTATTCATGTTTAGAAGGAAATTGTCCTTCATTTGTAAAAGTTATTCCTTCAGATAAGAACGATAAAAGACAATTGCCAGATTTAGGTTTTGATCCTTCTAGGTTACCAAATCCAAAAGATTTAACGAATGGTAACTCAAATATTTTTATGTTAGGAATTGGTGGTACTGGAGTTGTAACAGTGAATCAGATTGTTGCTACTGCAGCCTTCTTAGAAAATAAGAAAGTTGTTGCTTTAGATCAGACTGGATTAAGTCAAAAAGGAGGATCTGTAGTATCTCATTTGAAGATTTTAAATGATTTGGATAAAGAATGTTCAAATAGGATATCCAATGGAGGATCCGATGCATATTTAGTGTTTGATTTATTAACAGGAACTAATCCATTAAACCTATCTAAGTTGAATAAGAAACGTTCCATATCTGTTATATCTACATCTGAAATACCAACTGGAGACATGGTACGATCTACAAAAGAAGAATACCCTGATTCCACTCATTTGATTGATTTAATTAAAGAGTTTTCTAAAGAAAATATTGTTTTAAATGCTACCGAATTGTCTGAACATTTTTTTGATAGCAATATGCAAGCAAATTTTATTGTTATTGGAGCTGCATACCAGTCTGGATATGTTGCGCTTAATGCCGATTCCATTTTAGAAGCTATTAGAATTAATGGCGTTGTTGTGAAAAAGAATCAAGATGCATTTAATTTGGGTAGAAAAATAGTTGCTGATCCAAATTGGTTACAATCATTAAGCTTGTATAGATCTGGTAATATCGATGTAAAACCAGAACTGGATGATATTTCTCAATCTTTAATTAATAAAATTAAAAAACCAGATGATGAATTAAAACAAATTCTAGAATTCCGTGTTCCTGAACTCGTTGATTATCAAAACGTACAATATGCAGAAGAGTATATCAATTTTGTGAAAAAAATTCATGTTGTTGAAAAGCGAGAGCATTCTTCTCCTTCACTTACTAAAAATGTTGCAAGATATCTCTACAAATTAATGGCAGTAAAAGATGAATATGAAGTAGCACGTTTATCTTTGAAAGCTGAGTTAAATACTGCATTAAATCAAGAATTCGGAAAATCAGCGAAAATTTATTATATGCTTCATCCACCATTCTTAAAAATGTTCAAAGATATTCCATTATTGAATAAAATTCCTGGCGTGAAAAGCAAACTCGCTCTACCTAGATGGTTTAAATATGGATATATGGTTTTGAAACGATTCAAATTTCTGAGAGGAACTAAGTTTGATTTTATGTCTTGGTTTAGCAGTGATGTACGTAAAACTGATAAAGAAATCCTCCATCATTATAAAACAATACTTAACAATAATATTAATGAAATATCCAATGGAAAATATGAAGACTTATTGAAGTTCTCTGAGCTACCAGATTTGGTTAGAGGGTATGAAGAGGTGAGGTTAGCTACTGTGGAAACATATTATAAAGAGGCAAATAGATTATTTAAAATATAATGCATTATTTTTTATTTGTATTCTTTATAATACCCTTTAAATTATTTGCAATTAATTCTATGAAAAAAATAATATTCATTCTGTCATTTTTTGCTATCTTAAATGCGCAACACAATCATAGTGAATGGATTAGATGTACTGCAGATGAATTAGAACAAGAATTACAATTAACCAATCCAGAATTTATTGCTGAACGAGATGCATATATTCAAAAAGCACAACAGCTATTAAGAGAAAATCCTGAGTGGCGCACCAATGGAGATAAAAAAGAGACGATTTATATTCCAGTTATTTTCCATGTACTTTATCAGACTTCATCAGGCAATCTTAATAAAGCTCAGATTGGATATAATTTTGATCAAATTAATTTAGATTTTAAAGGAATAAATCCTGATGGTGATGAAATACCATCTGCTCCAAATCCAAGTGACGCACCAAATGATCCAGGAATTGATTATAGTTTCCAGGGCGTTAGAGGTATGCATCAAATCGAATTTGTTGGAGCTCAAGGAGAAAGAAATGGTGCAGATTTAGTAGAAGGTGTAACAATCCGTCGTTATCAGATTAATCAATCATCGGTATCTGGAGTGAGCGAAGCAAGTAGTCTTGCTAGTTCTATTACGCCAGATGGAGGAGGCCCTTCAGGATATCAATCTGGATACTTAAATATGTATATTGCTCCCCTAACTGGTGGATTATTAGGTCAAGCATATTTGGGATGGCCTGAATCAGTAACTCTAACAGAGTCCGTTGGTTCAGTTGAAAATCCTGGTACAGTTACTAATTATGATAGCGGTAGAACTTTAACTCATGAATTAGGACATAATTTTACCTATAATCACACTTTTAATGCTAGCACTTGTGGAACTCAGTATTGGTCTGATGTTCCACCTCAAACTGTGAACAATCGATCTGCAAATATATACGAATGGCCAGCTGGTAGTGGCAATTTCTATGGTAGACAGGCAGAAAATAGCTGTATTAGTTCAAGCGGAAAAGGTGATCAATTCATGAATTACATGGATTATTCTTACGATGACCAAATGCGTATGTTTTCTGAAGAACAAGCTTTAGAAGGATATTCATGGGCAAATGGTTGGACGTGGGCACAAGTTGTTAGTGGTGTAAACACCGTTTTAACTTCAAATACTTCCTACGCAACCTCAAATGATGGTTTTACTGTTAATGTTGCTTTTAGTGAATCTGTTACTGGATTTACCCAAGACGATTTAGTGCTTAGTAATGCAACAGTGACAAGTTTTAACGGTGGAGATGGTACCAATTACAGTTTTGATGTTGAGGCTATTGTTGATGGGGAAGTAAAAGTTTCAATTGCTGAAGGCAGTGTTACAGGAAATACATCTGGAGATTCAAATTTTGCTTCTAATGAGATTGTAGTAATTGTCGATAGAGTTAACCCTACGGCTGGGACATTAGCAATTACAAATATTCAAGATACTCAATATATTACTCAAAACCCTGATATTAGACTACAGCTAGATAATTTTTATGATGCTACTACAGGTGTAGCGCTTTATTTTGTATCCGTTGGTTCATCTGTTGGCGGTGAAGATATATTAGCATCTACACCTTATTCCAATACTCAAATTAATCTTAATTCTCTCGGATTAAGTGATTATCAACAATATCATGTGAATGTATATGGACAAGATTTGGTTGGTTTAAATTCAACCTCAGTTTCTGCATCCTTTTATTATTTTGGATCACTCTTAGCAGATAGCGATAATGATTGGGATGTCGATTTTGATGATTATAGTGCATTTATAGCTTCGTGGCCTTACGTGGATATAGCACCAATTACAGGAAGTGCTCCATACTATTTTCCAAATTTTGATGGTGTTGCAGATGCACAAGACTTAGCAATGTTTGAAAATATGTGGGATTGGTCACTGCAAGAAAATGGATTACAGGTTCCAAACTATTCAGTGTCAGGTCAAAATCCTTTCTTACGTATATTAAACAATCAGTTAGTAGTGAAATTCCCAAGTGGGACAAAATCAGGACAGGTTTACTTTGAATATAGTCCCGGTAATTATAGTGTAAGCCTCCTTACTACATCATCAGACGGAAGATTAGTTTTAAACAATACACAACAGACTACTGGTGTAGCGCATGTTGAATTTGGTGACCATGGAGATTCTAGTGTTTTACCAGAACCAGAACTACATTTTGGTTTCCAAAATCTAACTGACTCATATGAATTTTTAAGAATTAGTTATTCAGCTTCTGATGGAAATAATCAGATCGTATCAGAGGGATATAATTTATTACAAACTGCTCCATCAAATTATCGTTTGGCTCAGAGTTATCCAAATCCATTCAATAGTGCTACTATTATTGAATTTGATATGCCTGCTACTGAAACTATCAATATGGTTATATTAGATATTCGTGGTAGAGTAGTCAGAAAATTAATCGATAATCAAGAACGATTTGGTTACCAATCTGTACAATGGGATGCAAAAAATGATGATGGAGATAATGTAAGTAGCGGAGTATATTTTTATCAAATTCGTTCCAGTAATTTTAATGCTGTAGGGAAGTTGTTATATTTAAAATAATTACCCTCAATTAATGTTATCACAACCTCCTACGCTAGAAGATATTCAAAATGCACAATCTCTAACAGATTCGATTGTTAGAAAAACACCTATTATCACCTCAGATTATTTTAATGAATTATTGGGCATGGAACTTTTCTTTAAATGTGAAAATTTTCAAAAAACAGGTTCATTCAAAATTAGAGGGGCATCCAATGCTATTTTTTCTTTAACAGAGGAAGAAGCAAGACAGGGAGTTGCTTGTCAGTCTTCAGGCAATCATGGTGGAGCAATCGCATGTGCTGCGAGCTTGAAAGGAGTACATGCAGATATTGTGATGGCAAAAAGCGTTTCTAAAGCAAAAATTCATAATGTAAGAACTTATAATGGAAATATGATTTTTTGTGATACAATGAGTGAAAGAGATGGATTATTTCAAGAAGTATTAAAGAAATATAATCGTATTTCTATTCATCCATATGATAATTATTCGGTCATTGCAGGGCAGGGTACAATCGGTCTTGAACTTTGCGACCAATTAGATGATTTTGATGCTATTGTAGTTCCTATAGGTGGTGGAGGGCTTATTAGCGGTATCTCGATTGCATTAAAAGGCCTTGGTTCTCAAGCAAAGATTATTGGTACTGAACCAAAAAATGTAGATGATACCTATCTCATGTTCCAAGCCAATAAACGTATTCCAATGAAACACAGAGAATCGGTTGCAGATGGATTAATGGCGATTGTTGGTGAATTTACCCTTCCAATCATTCAAAAAAATGTAGACGATATTATTTTAGCGACAGAAGAAGAAATTATTGAAACAACCAAATTGATTTGGGAACAAATGAAAATTATTGTAGAACCATCTTGTGCTCTTACGCTTGCGAGTGTGATTGCTAACAAAGAAAGATTCCAAGGACAAAAAGTTGTTCTTCTTCTTACCGGAGGAAATGTAGATCTGGTAGCATTGCCCTGGCAAAAAGTCGGGAAAGATTAGAGTAAAAAAAAGCCCTCAAAAAATGAGGGCTTTTTTTATATCAATTACGTCTTACAATTAAAACTCATATCCGAGTCTTACTGAAGCCCATCTACCCATTAAAGCACCTTGGAATGCTTCACGGTGTACTTGGTCAGTAATATTGTCAATTGTTAAGGTAACTTTTAGACCAGGAGCTGAATCAATATCGAAACTTGCATTTACACCTAAAGTGTAGAAAGAGTCGACTTTACCAGAATATACTGATCCATCCATATTGTATGAATCTTGATAACGTAGTCTAAGTCCATATCCATGGCCATCGCCAGAATATTGTAGTCCACCACCAAGTTTCATCTTTGGAGTATTCATGTTTAAGATACCTTCTTCATCAACATTTGGAACTTTAATTTCGTCTTTATTTATATAAGACATTGCAGTCCAGAAAGACCAATCTTGACTAGGATACCAGTTTAATGAAACATCCATACCGCTAAGTCTGAATGATTCAGTAACTTTACCGTATCCAAAGATCATGTCAGCACCATATGGTGAGTGATCTGGAGAAACGTTTCCAACTGGGATAGCGCCTATTGTACCTGCAACAATACCTGCAAGATCATCAGCACCAATTCCGTTGCCATTTCCACCAGCAGCAGCACTATCTAACAAGTTAACAAACCCTGTTAGGTTAGCGTTTCCATACATTGCAGTCATTAATTTTGCAACATAGTCTGCGCCATCTGCGGCCATAATTACACTATGAGACATATTAGTTAGAGCACCGATGTAATCATGAACTTCAGTAGTCCATACATCAACACCTAACACCATACCGTCAGCAACTTGTCCTTTATACCCAATTTCGTATACGTCACGAGTTGTGTGGTCATTCTTTTCAACGTTCATTGCGTTTGCACCGTCTGAAGGGACAAAAGCACCAGCAGCAGGAATATACTGCGCTGTTACGTGAGCCACATTTGGAGTTACACCCATTAGTGTTTGGAAATCAGCGGCAGCTGCACCAGCAGCGGCTGCACCATAGGCAGCAGCACCGGAAACATCACCTGTAGCGGCAGCATAAGCAGCAGCAACGCCTTGAGCGTATCCTGCTAATAATGCTTGTCCACTAGCACCTTGTAAAAATCCACCACCAATGAAAGTAGCTAGAGTAGGCCATACAACACCTGTGAAGTTTGCATCACCAAGATCCCAATTATGGTTAATATTACCACCTAAATAAGGATGTTGTGACCAATTACTACGAAATGAGTTTAACCCATTCGTACCTGTATGATAGTTGTATCCATCTCTTGCACCCATTGCACGTAAATTAAAGTCAGGTTGGAATCCAAGTAATCCTGAAAAATCAGGTACTCCTGCTAATGATAAGAAATTAGCATATTGAGTAATATCTAGATTTTTCGGATAATTTCCTGGAACCTCGATTGACTTATTGTAAGTAAACCTTACTTGTCCCGTAGCAGTTGGATTATGTACCACTGCGAATCTTGGGGACACTAGTAAATCGTCATTAAATGTGTTATCATCTCCTCTAATCGCAGCTACTATTTTCCACTTATCGTTTACACGGTTTTCATACTGCGCATAGATACCATCTGAAGAATAGTCATCGTCATCTTCAAAGACTCCATTAATACTGTAACCAGTATCTGGAGATCTATCTTCATGATCGATACCATAAGTCAAGTGTTGACCATTACCCAATGGTACAGAATGCTGTACTTGGAATGCAACGGATTCAGATCTATCATAGATAATTTGTCCAGTTGCAAGAATATAGGTACCATCTTGAGAATTATGGTTACGGAACAGATTAATATACAAATCGCCTCCAAGGACATCTTGGCGTTGATATGAAAGCTGTTCTGACATAGAATTCGCGCCGATTCCATAAGCTCTACCAATACCTGTCATTTCTATTGCGTCAGATTCTGTTCCGCGCAAAGAAAGAGTGATAGTAGATTTAAGATCAGGACGAAATTCCATCTTGGTACTAAATACATCAGAGTAAAGATTTACTGGTTCATTTTCAGTAGCAGGGTTATTGTCAACACCGCCTACTGGATCATCATATACAGTATCATAATTTCTAAATGGATATGAAGGAGTAGCTAACCAACGTCTTACCGTTGCTGGTTCAGTATATCCGCCAATAGAACCACTATTATTGATATCGTATGACCATTCATCGAATTCAGTATGGCTTAAACTTACTCTATAAGCAAATTTACTGCCCCACTGACCAGCATTTCTTACTGATAACTTATTATAATTATTCATACCACCATGTAATTCAACTCTAGTTCCACTTTGATCAAATGGAGACTTAGTATAAATAGCCATTACACCTTGTGCTGTGTTAGGACCATACATTGTAGATCCAGGACCACGAACAAGTTCTATTCTATCAATATCATCATCTTCAATACCAATGAGTTGATAGAGATTGGCTGTAATTACTGGGGGTCTGGCCCAACGGTTGTCGACCATGACGTGTAAAGCGCCAGAAAAGATACCATTGAAACCACGTAACGTAACGTTAGATGATGCCATACCAGTCTTCATGGTTTCTACACCAGCGCGACCTTCAGTATGATCAATAATCGATTTTGCACTACGTACGCTTAATTCTTCGCTTGAAAATACTTCCACACTAGCAGGAGCATCAACTACAAGTTCTTTCTTTCTAGAAGCTGCAACTACTACTTGATTAAGGCGAACATCGCCTTGATTCAATGTGAGATTCAATGTTACAGTTTGGCCGTCGCCTACAGTAACACTTGAACTAGTACTTTCATATCCGATATAAGAAGCAGTCACGGTATATGTACCGGCTGACAATCCTGTAACGGAATAAGAGCCGTCATTGTTAGATGCTGATCCTAGATCAGTACCATCAACAGAGACGTTTGCACCTGCTAATCCACTACCGTCAGCATCACTTACTGTCCCTGAGACAGTCTGTGCACTTAACATGGCACTAGATAGGAGCGCAATTAAAATATATTTAATATTATGCATATTATTATACCTCTCTAATTAGTTAGTTCTGAGTAAGGTAATATAGCATATCAAAAAAACCAAATAAAAAATCGAATCTTATTATTAAGTTCTATGCAATGAATTATGCCAGAATCTTGCTACTAGGTGTTGTTTCTAATGTCTTGTATGCCCAAGCTATAGATAATATAATGTCAGAGAAAAAAGCAAAATTAAATGATATGCAGCATTATGTAACACAAGAATGTGGAACAGAACCGGCATTTGATAATGAATATTGGGACAATAAAGAACCTGGTATTTATGTTGATATTGTATCAGGGGAACCACTCTTTTCTTCTCGACATAAATATGACTCGAAAACAGGATGGCCTTCTTTTTATCAAACTATTGACAAAAAGAACCTAAAATTTGAACAGGATTATGAATTATTTCTTCCTCGAACAGAGGTAAAAGCAAAAAATAGCGATTCTCATTTAGGGCACGTATTTGATGATGGTCCTAATCCAACAGGACTACGTTATTGTATTAATTCTGCCGCATTAAAGTTTATTCCTCTTAAGGAGATGGAAAAAGAAGGTTATAAAGAGTATTTATCCCTCTTTAAGTAAGATAATTGTATGCAAAAAGAGTCACGTCTAAAGTCGTTCCTTAACAATCCTGCACGGGCACTATGGTCCATGGCACTTCCTATTATTGCAGGAATGATGGTTCAGACATTGTTTAATGTTGTCGATATCATGTTTATTGGCTGGTTGGGAGCAGATGAAGTCGCTGCCGTTGCTTTTGTGAGTCCACTTTTTTTTATTGTTATTGGATTGACCGTTGGACTGGGAGCTGGTGTAACAGCATCTATCGCACAGTATATCGGTAAAAAAGACAAAAGAAATGCAGATAATTGTGCTGAACATGGTATTTTGTTAGGAATTGCTATTACTATATTATTGACTGTATTGGGAATTTGTTTTGGAAGAGATCTATTAATATTATTGGGTGCATATGAACATATTCTTGATACTGCTCATTCGTATTTGAAGATATTGACTTTTGGAATAGGCGGGGTAGTATTTTCATTGTTTTTTAGAGCGATTCTTGCTGGAGAAGGGGAAACGAAAATTCCAATGATTATTGGTTTAATTGGAACAATATCAAATGTTATATTAGATCCTATCTTTATCTTTTTGCTTGAATATGGTGTTGATGGTGCAGCAATTGCAACTGTTTTAAGTCAGGTGATAATGTTGGCGATGTATTTCACGGTTATTTTTGTTATGAAAAAAACGTTCATTTCATTCAACTTTAGTCATTTTCGTTATACTCCTAATATATTAAATATGATATTCAAGGTAGGAATTCCATCTTCATTATCGATGTTAATTATGTCTTTCGGACAAGCTGTACTTAACAAAATTTTGATTAACTATTCTTCTGAATCAGTAGCAGCATATCAAATTGTTTCTCGGATAGATATGTTATTATTTATGCCTTGTTTAGGGATTGCAATTGCACTCACAACAATTGTAGGTATGTTTTTTGGTGCCAAGGAATTTTCTAAATTGGTATGGGTAGTAAAATATGGTATTTCGAGGGCAGTTATAATTACTATAGTGAATGTAGCTATTCTCTTTTTATCTGCAGAAATGATTTTACCAATTTTTACATCAAATCAAGAAGTTTTGTCTGTTGGAATTACCTATTTGAAAATAATTGTACTGGTATATCCGGCAGTTGCAGTCAGTGTAATATGTGCTAGAATTTGTCAAGCATTTGGTGAAGGGATGCCTTTATTAGTGGTAACTACGATTAGAGTTCTGGTAATTACTGCTCCACTTTCTCTATATTTCTATCAAACAGGGAAGCCTGTTGTTTGGGTATGGTATTCTCAGGTATTAGCAATTGTGATAGCAACGGCAATTTCATTTTTATTTCTCCAGCATTATTTTAAAAAATTTCATATTGTAGGAGACACTTCGAACTCTTAATTTTCATGTATGAAAGTGTTTAAAAATATTAGTGAATTAGAAGCTAGTGTAGGGGAAGAACTTGGCGTTACTGAATGGCAAAAGATTACTCAAAAGCAAATTAATGAGTTTGCGGAAGTGACTGGAGATCTTCAATGGATTCATACCGATCCTATGAAGGCAAAGCTTTTATCACCTTTCAGAACAACAATAGCACACGGATTCCTTGTTTTATCACTGGCTCCAAAAATGTTAGAGGATACCTATGCCGTTAAATCAGCAAAAATGGGTATTAATTATGGACTAAACCATGTACGTTTTACTGCTCCTGTTCCAGCAAACAGTAAAGTGAGAGGAAGAATAGTTTTAAAAAGTTTTGAAAAGATAGATAACCAGAAAGGACAAGGTGCACGTTTAATTGTATCTTTGACTTTTGAATTAGAAAATAGTGAAAAACCTGCGTGTGTTGCAGAATTGGTTTTTCTTATTTTCGAATAAAGGGGAAAAAATTAATACATTATTTTTTGTACGCCATGGTCAGGCTTCATTTGGCGAAGATGACTATGATAATCTTAGCGATTTAGGTCTTAAACAGTCTGTTGAGCTTGGTAAAGCAATTGCAAAACAGAAATTAAATTTTGATAAAGCAATTGTTGGTCCACTCAAACGCCATATACAAACTTTTGATGGAATCATAGAGGGGTATGGTGCTAACAAAAAAATACCTTTTTCTATTGAAAATGGATTTGCTGAAAACCATTTGATGGAAGTAACTCAATATTTTGCACCAAAACTTCTACAATCTGACTCTAAACTAATTGATTTATATAAAAATTATGAAAACGATAATCAGGAAAAAAAATTTTTCAAAATGTTTCAATATATTGCATTAAAATGGGCTAATTCTGAACTAGATTTGACTAATACAGATTTAGAATCGTATATAGATTTTAGATCTAGAGTGAAAAAATCATTAGATACAATACAAAATTCTTTGCCCGAATCTTCTAATATTCTCATTGTAACGTCTGGTGGGGTAATATCAGCATTGTATGGAGAGGCAACACAATGTAGTCCTGATGATATACAGAAGCAAAATTTTGCTATCAAAAATGCTTCAATATCAGAGTTCTTTTGTACAACTGAAAGATTTACTTTAAAGACATTTAATGTTAGTTTCATTTCTAAGGAATTAGAAACATATATTTGAGAAAACAATGGCAATAGCAGATAAAGAGTTTCAAAAAATTAAATCAACCATCAAAGATTTTATTGAAGAAGAAATGGTTAATGAAGAAAAATTTGATGTTAAACATACCTTTGAAGAACACTTACCTTATCTAGAAGAAAAGAGGAATAAAGTCCGATCTTTGGGTTTATTTACTCCTCAAATTTCAAAGGAATATGGTGGTCTAGGGTTAAGCTTATATCAATTAGGTCAGATTTATGAGATATTGGGTCATTCTTTTTATGGTTTATATGTTTTTAATTGTCAAGCACCAGATGCGGGAAATATGGAAATATTAATGGATCATGGATCTGATTATCAAAAAGATACATTTCTAAAACCTCTTCTTAGTGGAGATATTAGGAGTTGTTTTTCAATGACAGAGCCTGAATTTGCGGGTTCTAATCCTACTATGATGGGAACAATTGCAAAAAAAGATGGAAAGAATTATGTTATTAATGGACATAAATGGTTTACCTCATCAGCTGAGGGTGCAAGTTTTGCCATTGCTATGGTAGTGACAGACCCTGATAATCCTAATCCTTATCTGCGTGCTAGCCAAATTATTGTTCCAACCGATACGGAAGGATTTAAATTTATTAGAAATATTCCTGTTATGGGTGATGAAGGAGATGGTTGGAATGCACATGCTGAGATTCGATATGAAAATTGTACTGTTCCAGAAGAAAATTTACTTGGAAAAGCAGGTGAAGGATTTAAGATTGCCCAAGATAGATTAGGTCCAGGAAGAATCCATCATTGTATGCGTTGGGTTGGTGAATGTGAACGTATGTTTGATATGATGTGCAACAGAGCATTAACTCGCGAGCTTGCACCAAATAAGCCTTTAGCAACAAAACAAACTATTCAGAATTGGATTGCTGAATCTCGTGCTGAAATTAATGCTTCAAGACTCATGGTTCTTGATACAGCTAAAAAAATTGATGAATATGGTGCAAATTCTGCGAAAGTAGAGATTTCTACTATAAAATTTTATGTAGCCAATGTACTACAAAATGTTTTAGATCGTGTACTTCAAGTTCATGGAGCTCTTGGAATGACTGATGATACTCCTATTGCACTTCTATATAGGCATGAGAGAGCTGCTAGAATCTACGATGGAGCAGATGAAGTGCATAAAGCACGAGTAGCTAGAGAGATTTTAAAATCTTACTCTAAGTAGATGTTCGGAAAGAAGTCAAAGATTAACTTACCAATTCCAATTTGGTTAAGATTCTATCTTAAATTTTCAAAGATTCTAAAAAATAATAATAATGTTACATTTGAAATGGATTTACCCAAAAATATCAGAGAAGGTGAGTCTCTTCCTGTTGAATCCATCAGTAATTTTTTAAGATCCAAAGGTTTTAATACAGATAATTTATCTATAAAACAATTTCCAAGCGGTTTTTCCAATCTAACATATTACTTAAAAACAAATGACCATGAACTTGTATTAAGAAGACCTCCTTATGGAGCAGATAGCCTAAAGGGTGGACATGATATGTTCAGAGAGTATCAGATACTAAAAAAACTAAAAACAGAATTTGTAAAAATTCCTAATGTTTATTTTTATTCTGATGATAAATCTGTTCTTGGTGCTCCTTTCTATGTAATGGATTGTGTTAAGGGATATATATTACGACCGGGAATTTCTCAAAAAAATGCACCTGATTCTGATACTATGTCAGAGATTGCTAATTCATTAATTGATACATTGGTAGAATTGCACCAAGTAGATTTAGATAAGAATGAATTAGCAAATTTTGGGAAAATTGATGGTTATGTAGAACGACAAATTTCTGGATGGACTAAAAGATATTATCATGCAAAAACAGATGATATTCCAGAAATGGATTTTATTGCAAAATGGTTAAATGAAAATCAGCCTAGAGAATCTTCATCATCCATTATTCATAATGATTTTAAATATGATAATATGGTGCTTGATCCTAGAAATCCAACAAAGGTAATTGCAGTTTTAGATTGGGAGATGGCAACTCTTGGAGATCCGCTAATGGATTTTGGAACTACACTTGGATATTGGATGGATAGAAATGACCCTGAAGAACTTCGAATATTTCAATTAAGTCCGACTACTTTAGATGGCAATCCTTGTCGAAATGAATTGCTTAGTATGTATGAAAAGAAATCTGGGAAAACAATTGAAAATCCTATTTTTTATTATGTATATGGATTATTCAAAATAGCGATTATTGCACAACAAATCTATTTCAGATATCATAAAGGTTATACTAAAGATAAACGATTTAGCATGTTGAATATTGCTGTGAGATCGTTAGCTATTATGGCAAATCAAGCAATAATAAAAGATAGATTAAATGACCTTTTTGAGTAAGATATAAAGTAAATTCTGATACCATGGATGTAACAAGTGCAATTCTGATTACTCTGGCTATATTGTTTTGTACAAATCTTATAGGCTATATTTATACAGCTCTGATCCTTCATACAAATCTTATTAATGATTATCGTATTCAGCCAAAAGAATATTTTGCTCGACGTTTTTATAAAAGATTTCCTTTAATATTATTTAATCTTTCTATTTTACTATCTGTTGGAGCTATTGGAATATATTTATTCTACGATATACTTGATTTTTCTACTCCAACTCTTGGATTATTTTTATTTCAGTTAATTTTAATTTTTTTAATAGATGACTTATATTTTTATTTATATCATGCAGCCTTACATACAAAGTTTTTATACAAACATATTCACAAAACCCATCATCGATCTACAATGCCTATTCCAATGGAATATATCTTCACACATCCTCTTGAATGGTTTTTTGGTGCTATTGGTCCTTTTATTGGTTTAGCTGTAATTGCGATATTCTTTCCTCAGATAAATATTTATGCATTTTGGACTATGTCTGCTTTAAGAAATCTACATGAATTAGATATTCATTCTGGAATAAAATCTTCAAAAATTGTATCTGCCATTCCTTTTTATGGTACAACAGAACATCATGATCTTCATCACTCAAAAAATAGAGGTAATTACGCTTCTACTTTCACGATTTGGGATAAAATTTTTAGAACAGAAATTACTGACTAATGAGAAGTACAATAATTTTAATGACAGTGTTGGTTGTTTTGGCCACATTATTTAATATTTTTACTATAAAACGTTACATACAGAGAAGAAAAAATGATTAAATATTTATTTTCAATTTTTTTAGTTATTTTTTTATTAATGGGTTGTGCAAAAACAGAATTTAGCGATGTTATTACAATGGAAGAGTTTAAATCCAGCGTATTAGCCAATGATACAATTGTTCTTGATGTTAGGACAGAAGAAGAATTCTATGGTCCTTTAGGACATATTGATGGGGCAACCCTCATTCCTATTGATGACCTTGCAGATAGATTGAATGAACTAGATTCTGTTAAAGATAAAACAATCTATGTGGTATGTCGAAGTGGTAACCGATCTAATAGAGGAAAAGACATTCTAAATGCCAATGATTTTACTGCTGTTAATATTGACGGTGGTATGCTTGCATGGGATGAATTAGCCAATGAATAAAAAAGAAGAACTAATTAATAAATATAAAAAATCAGTTATAACTATTATCATTGTTTTATTAATTTCTCTAATACCATTTTTCTTTTATGCGAATTAAACAAAAATACGTCATTGATTTTTCTAAGAGCGTTACTTGGATAACCGTTCTTGGTCTGATTTGTTACTTTAATCAAACAGAGAATATAACAGCATGGATTTATTTTTGTCTACATGGTTCATATGGGATTATGTGGGTAATGAAAAGCAATATTTTCCCTGACAAAAGCTGGGAAGAAAAGGCAAATTTACCATATGCCATTTTTATGCTCTTTTGCCTGATGGCATATTGGTCTCCTGCTTTTATTATTACAATGCAGGGCCATGAAGCTTCGATTAATGTTATTGTTGCTTCGGTTATTATTTTTATTTTTGGTGTATTCTATCATTTCACATCAGATATGCAAAAGTATATCTTCTTAAAACATAATTCAGGATTGATGACAGAAGGTTTATGGAAGCAGTGCAGACATCCAAATTATTTTGGTGAATTATTAATTTATACTGGCTTTCTCCTTTTAACTATCGAAACCAACCTTTGGTGGGTACCAATACTAATTTTAGGTGCATTTGTAGGGTCTATATGGATTCCTGGGATGATTCGGATTGATAAATCTTTATCTCGCTTTGAAGAGCACAAGGAATACAAGAAAAAAACAGCTTTTATTATTCCTTTTATTTTTTAATGAAACCTCAATTAGTGATATACTACGATGGAATTTGTCTTTTGTGTTCTGATCTTGTTGATTTTTCTATAAGATACGATCATGAAAAAAAAATTCAGTATAGTCCCTTGCAATCTAATTATGCCAAAAGAACTCTCAATACAGATGAAATCTTAGGTATAGATACTGTTATTGTACAACAAGGTGATACAGTTTTTAAAAAATCGGAAGCAGCATTTATAATCTTAAAATCTTTAAATCATCCTTTGCAATATTTGAGATTTTTTATTCCAAGATTTTTAGCAGATAAAATATATAATTTGGTCTCAAGGAAAAGATATAGCTGGTTTGGAAAAAAAGAAAAATGTATTTTTCCTAATGAAAATTCACAATTTTTAGTTGACTAATGACACGAGAACAATTTAAAACTTTTTATGATTTAGAAACCCGATGGTATGATGAAGATATGTTGGGACATCTTAACCATGGAACAGTTGTAGCTTATTTTGAAGATGCTAGAATACGTCATGCAAAAGATTTAGGGTTAGATGCTTATAATAAGAATTCTTTTCCATTTATTGTTGCATCAATGAAATTAGATTTTTATAAACAAGTCAAGCATCCGAAAGAAGTAGATATAGGAATTAAAGTTTCGAGAGTAGGCAATAAGAGTTTTGATTATGAATATGGTTTATTTTTAAAAGGCGAAACTGATTGTGCAGTTAAATGCATTACTACCTTGGTTTGCTTTGATTATGTTGCTCAAAAGACTGTTCCGGTATTTGATGTTATTAGAGAACAAATGGAATAAAGGATATTAAAATGAATGTTACAGTAGAAAATGAAATTAAAATTATTCGAATGGGGGATAAAGGCCCAAATCTTTTAAGCGTTGACAGAGTAAAAAAAATTATCAAAGAATTGAATTATAATGAATGCAAGGCTGTTATTATTCTTGGCAACGAAAAAGTATTTAGCGCTGGTCTGAATCTAAGAGATTTAATGAGTGCGAAAGAACGAAAGGAAGTTTCTCTTATTTTTGGTACTCTTGGAGATCTTTTTACGGCATGCAGAGAATTCCCTGGGCCGGTGATTAGTATAGTTGGCGGTCACGCTATTGCTGGAGGGTGTTTGTTAGCACTAGCATCTGACTATCGCTATGGAATACATGGAACACATAGAATGGGTCTTAATGAAATGTACATAGGTATTGATTTGCCTCCAGATATGTTATCTATTATATCTCATTCAATTAGCAGGGATAACCTTTTTGAAGTTGCAACACAATGTAAAATGTATACTCCTTCGCAAGCTCACAAAAAAGGTCTTATTAATGAATTAATTGGACATCGGTTAACAGGCAAAAAGAGAGCCACATCTCAAGCTCTGAAAAAAGCAAAAGAATTGGCAAAATTTTATATAGATGCTGGAGAACCATTTGTTAGGTTAAAGCAATCTTTAATGCATGATACTAATTTTGATTATGAAATATTAATTGATAATTGGTTCAGTAGCGAAACACAAGCAAAAGTCAAAGCTGTTGTAAGTAGTCTTTCCAAGAAGTGAATATTCTCATTGTTGGCGGTACGGGGACTATTGGTACAAAATTAGTCGAATCATTATCAAAAAAAGATCATCATATAATTCTTTTATCAAGAAATCCCAAGAAATATTCTAAAAAGTTCGATGAGAATGTTTTTTTAGTTGATTGGAATACAAATAATTCTGATTTATTAAAAGATATTAATATTGTTATAAAGTTGAGCGGAGAATCTGTGATGCAGATTTGGACTAAAAAAATTAAGAAAAAAATCAAGTCTAGCAGAGTAGATATTACAAAAGATTTAAAGAATTTTCTTGATATGAATCATATTAAACCTCAAATGCTTATTAATGCTTCTGCAGTAGGTTTTTATGCTAGAAAAGATGCAGTCTATAGGGAGTCTGTTGATGAATTTTCTCCTAATGGAGATACTTTTCTGGCAGATGTATGTAAGCTAAACGAAGAATCATGTGATATTTTTACAAAAGAAGGAATACGCGTTGTGAATTTGCGTATTGGTGTTGTTTTAACAAAAGAGTTCTATAATCTTGTAAGATTCATTCCGCATATAGGTGCTAAGAATCATTTTTTTCCTTGGATTCATATTGATGATGTAGTTGGTTTTATTGAATTTTCAATGACACATGATATAAAAGGACCATTTAATTTGGTTTCACCTAATCCTATTACTCATCAAGATTTTAATCCTATAGTTATACCAGTCTATTTTCTTAGAAATATTATTCCAATGACTGAAATGTTGGAATATGGTTATAAAACTATTCCAAAACGTACCCTTGAAAGTGGATATCAATTTAAATATATCGATCTTAAAGACGCTATTGCTAGTTTCAAAAAATAATTTTTTACTTTTTAGTAATAAATTGAATCATACATAAATGGCTTGGAAAATATAAATAATTTTGTAAATTCTCAGTCGTGATAAGGTCAATATTTTTTCAAAGAGGAATAATCAATTGAGTGCAAAAAAACTTTCCAAAAAACAATTAGAAAAAGAGCTAAATAGTATCGAAGGAACTGATGCCGATACGCTTGCAGCAGAGATTGAAGTAGAGCTGTCAGCAGAAGACAAGGTAAAGGCTGCAAAAGAACGTGCTAACGAAAAAATTAGACGATCAAAAGTTGCTAGCGGAACTATTAGTATGTATTTGTCAGAAATCTCTCAGTATGAGCCTTTGCCACCAGAAAGAGAAGTAGAGCTTGCAGTTCGAATAGAAAAAGGCGATAAGGCAGCAATGAAAGAATTGGTTGAAGCGAACCTAAGATTTGTTGTTTCTGTTGCAAAAAAATACCAAGGAAATGGATTATCTCTTTCTGATATTATTAATGAAGGAAATCTAGGATTGATTAAGGCAGCAAAACGTTTTGATCCATCAAGAGGTTTTAAATTTATTTCATATGCAGTATGGTGGATTAGACAGGCTATCTTACAAGCGCTTGCTGAACAAGGACGATTAATTAGATTGCCTTTAAATCGTGTAGGTACAATTACAAAAATTACCAAAGCAGCTGAAAAATTAGAAGCAGAAATTGGTAGACAACCAAAAGTTGAAGAAATTAGTCATCAACTTGATATTGGAACCAATGAAGTATTCAATGCTCTACAGTATTCAAGAAGACATAGTTCATTAGATGCACCATTCTCAGATGGAGAGGATAGTTCGCTTATTAATGTTATTGAAGATGAACAAGAAAAAGATCCTGATAACAAAGTAATGGATACTTCTATGAAGGAAGAAATTGCATCTGCCTTAAGCACTCTAACAGATAGAGAACGTTCTGTGATTGAGATGTATTTTGGCATTAATCGAGATCGTTCTTTTACACTGAATGAAATTGGTGAACAATTTAATCTAACACGTGAGCGTGTGCGTCAGATTAAAGAAAAAGCAATAAGACGTCTTGCGCATAAAACACGTAGTGAGCCTCTTCGAGTTTATTTAGGTCAATAAATGGAATCAGTACAAATACTTTTTCCAATCTTTCCTCTTGTATTCTTAACATATTTTCAAACTTATCTTAATAGAAATACTGTTATTAAAGCAATCAAAGATAAAGAAATGGATCCTCGATGGATGAAGTATATGTTTCCATGGAAAGAAGTTCCTAAAAAAGTACAATCTTCTAGAGAGCATTATAAAAATTTGCATCAAGCACCATTATTTTTTTATTTGTATTGTATTTTAGCATTTGTAACAAATCATGTAACTCAATTTACCGTTATCATGGCCTGGATTTATGTTGTTGCAAGAACCATTCATTTTGCTGTTAGAGAAATAAATCCTGTAGTTATTCGAAGAGCATCTTTTTTTGGAATTGCATGGCTGATCTCTCTAATTCTTTGGATAGATCTATTGTTTTATCTTTCTAAATAAATTTTATAGCACCAAAATCCGCTTAGTTGTATAATTCATCGAAATGAGTAAGAAACTAAAGATTGTTATAATTGGACGTCCTAACGTTGGAAAGTCGACACTTTTTAACAAATTGTGCGGAAAAAGAACATCTATTGTCAACCCAACAGCAGGAGTTACACGTGATAGAATTTATGCATCAGGCGAATGGTTAGATAAAAAATTTGATGTGATTGATACGGGTGGTTTTGTTAA
This sequence comes from uncultured bacterium, assembly GCA_964606555.1. Taxonomy (GTDB): domain Bacteria; phylum Fidelibacterota; class Marinisomatia; order Marinisomatales; family Marinisomataceae; genus Marinisoma. The sequence continues at coordinate 27,241 of CAZSGU010000009.1, forward strand.
TTCAGACGAAGATAGCTTTAATGAGAAAATTAGAGAACAAATTGTAGAAGCAGTAAAAGAGTGTGATTCTATTATTTTTCTTGTTGATGGAAAAGATGGACTAAATCCAAATGATCAACATTTGGCAAAAATTGTTAGACAATCAGACAAAAAATATGTCTTGGCTGTAAATAAATGCGATACTCCAGAACAACTCAAAAATAATACAATCTCTTTTTTTAATCTTGGATTGGATGATCCAATCGGTATTTCAGCTCTTAATGGTTCAGGAGTTGGTGATGTTCTAGATATTTTGTTAGATGAATCTGATTCTTCTAAAGAAGTTGATACAAATGAATCTTTTTCTATATCTATAGTGGGCATGCCCAATGTTGGAAAATCATCTTTACTTAATAGCATTATTCAAAAAGAACAAGCCATTGTTTCAGAAGTTGCTGGTACTACTCGTGATTCAATTGATACCAACATTCAGTGGCATGGAAAAACAGTAAAGATTGTTGATACAGCAGGATTGCGTAAAAAAAGTAAAGTTGATACTGATATCGAATTTTATAGCTCATTAAGAGCAATCGATTCTTTGATGAGATCTGACGTTGTATTGTTCGTCATTGATGCTGAAAAAGGATTTACAAAACAAGATAAAACAATTGCAAGCCAAATTATTAAAAAAGGAAAATCTATGATTATTCTTGTTAATAAGTGGGATTTGACTTCGAAAAAAGATATTTTAGCAGATTCATTTATGTTAGATATGTTTGATTCTTTTCGTCTCCTAGAGTATTATCCTATATTGTTTGTTTCTGCACTAACAAAAAGACGTATTTCAAATATTTTGTCTGAAGCGTGGGATGTGTTTAATAAGCACAAAGAAAAAATCAATACTAAGGAGTTAAATAATTGGTTGGCAAAGACAGTACAGAAATATCCACCGCCAGCATTACAAGGTAAATCAATAAAGATAAAATTTATTGATGAAGTTCAAATTTCACCGCCTTTATTTGCCTTTTTCTGCAATTATCCAAAGTTGATTTCGGTGCCTTACAAACGATATCTTCATAATGCATTAAGGGAGTCTTTTGATTTCAAAGGGATAACTCTTAAGTTGTCTATCAGGAAGGGGTAACTGTGAAAAAAAGTATCTATAGTTGGGCATTATATGATTGGGCTAATTCTGCTTTTGCAACTACAGTTATGGCAGGATTTTTCCCGATTTTTTTCGCACAATATTGGTCTAATCCAGAAAACTTATCAGTTAGTACTTTTTATTTAGGAATAGGGAATTCGGTTGCATCTATTATTGTTGTTTTATTAGCTCCTATTTTAGGAGCAATTGCTGATAGGGGAACTTACAAAAAAAGGTTTCTAGTATTCTTTGCTTTTTTAGGTATTCTTATGACGGCTGGACTTGCTCTTATTAGCCAAGGAATGTGGCAGATTGCACTTCTAACCTATGTAATTGCTACAATTGGATTCTCAGGTGCAAATACATTCTATGACTCACTTTTACCGGCTATAAGTAATAAGGATAATGTTGATTATGTTTCTGCTTTAGGGTATGCATTAGGTTATATCGGTGGGGGTATTCTGATTGTGATTAATTTTCTTATGATTACATATCCATCTTCTTTTGGATTGGTTGATAGTGTGGAAGGTATTAAATGGTCTTTTGTCAGCGTTGCATTGTGGTGGGCAATATTTTCTATTCCAATTTTATTATTTGTGAAAGAGCCAAAATATCACAAAACTGAAACCACTTTTCAAACTATTAAATCTGGTGTTAAACAATTAAAAGATACTTTTAATGAGATACGCCATCTTAAAGTTGTCTTTACATTTTTGATTGCATATTGGCTTTACATTGATGGTGTAGATACCACCGTAAGAATGGCAGCTGATTTTGGTATTACACTTGGTTTTGATAGTACGACAATTATGGGAGCTCTTGTATTGGTTCAATTTATAGCATTCTTTGCAACCTTATTTTATGTGAAATTTTCTGATAAAGTCGGCATTAAAAATGCAATCTATTTTGCAATTGCTGCGTATATGGTTATTATTCTTTCTGGATATTTTGTTACTGAAACATGGCATTTTTATGTCATTGCAGGCATGATTGGTTGTTTCCAGGGAGGAATTCAAACGCTTAGTAGGAGTTTTTATGCTCGCATTATTCCTAAGGATAAATCTGCTGAATTTTTTGGATTTTTCAATATGTGGGGCAAGTTTGCTGCTGTTGTAGGTCCATTGTTAATGGGAACAGTGACATTAGTTTTAAACAATATGATAAATGATCAAGTATTATCTGCCCGTATTGGACTACAATCTATTATGATATTATTCATTCTTGGTGCTTTGGTGCTTTCAAAGGTCAACCTTTCTGAAGGCGAAAAGATTGCTAAAGAATATTTATAATTTTTCTTTTTTACTTTCTGTGTAGATTTATCTTGGAGTATTTAATATGAAAGACAATTATGATTTTGTAATTATTGGTGCTGGTTCTGCTGGGTGTGTATTGGCTAACCGATTAAGTGCTAATGGTGAAAATAGTGTACTGATTTTAGAAGCTGGCCATAATGATAAATCAATGAATATTCAAATTCCTGCTCAATTTCCAAAACTTTATAAGACCAAATTTGACTATGATTATGTTACGGTTCCTCAGAAAACTATGAAAAATCGAGAACTATATCTTCCTCGAGGAAAAACTCTAGGAGGATGTAGTAGTATTAATGCTATGATTTATATTCGTGGAAGTAGACATGACTATAACGAGTGGAGTGCATTTGGTAATGAAGGATGGTCATATGATGAGGTATTGCCATATTTTAAAAAGGGAGAGAATCAAGAGATTATTAATGATGAATATCATGGTCAAGGTGGTCCTCTGAATATAACCAACCGTACTTATACAAATCCTTTATCTGATGTTTTTATCGAAGCATCACAAGAATTAGGTTATAAGTTTAATTCTGATTTTAATGGAGCTGAACAAGAAGGATTTGGTTTCTATCAAGTAAACCATAAAAATGGTGAGCGTTGTAGTGCAGCTAAGGCCTATCTTCATTCTGTAAGTAATCGGAAGAACTTAACTATAAAAGTTAATGCACAAGTGGAGCGTATTGTAATTGATAATGGTTGTGCTACTGGAGTGATTTACCATCAAAAAGGAAAAATATGTGAAGCGGTGGTTAATAAAGAAATAATTCTAAGTGCAGGAGCATATAATAGTCCCCAAATTTTAATGTTATCTGGAATTGGTGATGGAGATGAATTACGAAGACATGGAATTCCAGTAAAAGAACATTTGCCTGGAGTAGGGAAGAACCTTCAAGATCATTTAACATATTTTACTATTCTTAATTCTAGCTACAAAGGGTCTCTAGATTCAGCAGAAAGATTTCCAATAATAGTAAAATATTTATTTCAGTATCTTCTTTCTAAGAAAGGTCCATTGACTAGCAATATCGGAGAAGCAGGTGGTTTTATTCAGTCTTCACCAGATCAACCTACTGTAGATACACAGTTTCATTTTGGACCTTGTTATTTTGTAAACCATGGTTTTGATAATCCTAAGCAAGGGAATGGATATTCAATCGGTGGATTAGTCTTAAATCCTACTAGTAAAGGAGTAGTAAAGTTATCATCTTCAGATTTTCGGGCTGACCCAAGTATTGATCATAATTATCTAAGTACTGATGATGATGTAAGACGATCTATTATTGGATATAAAATTGCAGAAAAACTTGCTTCATCTGATGCCTTTAGACCTTATCGCTCTGATCATCTACAGCCAAAACAGCCACTAACTGATGATAGAGAAATTGAAGATTATATCCGAGAAACTGCATTAACCGTTTATCATCCTACCAGTACTTGTAAAATGGGAACAGATAATATGGCAGTCGTTGATCCACAATTGCGTGTACATGGCGTTAAAAAGTTGCGTGTAGTAGATGCCTCAATTATGCCTAATGTAACTCGTGGTAACACGAATGCTCCTACAATCATGATAGCTGAGAAAGCTTCTGATATGATCTTGCAACAATAGTTGTTGTTTTTTTATAAATAACTGATGCTAAAACAGAAAATTTTTTTAAATTAATGCCGTGAGTGAAATATCAAAATACTCAGAACTAGTTCAAACCCAACATATTAATACAGCTGGTACTTTATTTGGTGGAAATATGTTGGCATGGTTAGATCTTGCTGGCGTAAAAGCTGCCAATGATTTTTTAAAAAAAACAGATGCATGGGGCGTAGTTACCCGTGCGATGGATAAAGTAGAATTTAAAGAACCCGTTTTTTTAGGAGATTGGGTAAACTGTGAATCCACAGTCATAAAAACTGGAAGATCATCTCTTGAAATAGAGATCAAAGCTTTTGCTGAGAGCAAAGAACATGGTCAAAGATTAGCATGTACAGCCAACATTACTTTTGTTGCTGTCATTAGAAATGATGAAGGAAAATTAGTTAAGTTTAACCATAACTTGAATTGTGAATAGGGAGAAAGAATGGCACACATTAATAAATTACATTATAAAGAAAATTTAAAAAGCACCAACTCAGATATAGTTGCAAAAGGAGTTTTTGAAGATGACAAAAAACACTGGACAATTACTAGTGGTCAAATGAAAGGAAAAGTTGGGGATTTAGCATTTTCATTTAATAAAAAAGAAAAAACTTTATTTTTTGGATTAGGAAAGAAAAAAGAAGCAACTGCGGAGAATTTCAGAAGAGCAGCTGGTTCCATCGTTAATTTTGTTATTGATAAAAAGTATAGTTCTTTAGCCGTTGAATGTCCAACTGGAGGGATGGAAGCATATAATTGTCAAGCATTCACAGAGGGACTTATTTTATCAAGCTATCGTTTTCTTGATTATTTTTCTGACGAAAGAGCAGATTACCATTTGAAAAATATTACTATGGTAGGAACATGTAATAAAAATGCATCCAAGAAGGGGGTAATAATTGCAAATGCTGTATGTGATTCTAGAGATTTAGGAAACCACCCTGGCAATGTAACAACTCCTACTCGTTTAGCTAATTTTGCCAAAGAAGTTGGCAAAAAAGGCAACATGAAGGTAACCATATTTGATAGAGACAAATTTACCAAAATGGGTATGGGATCTTTCGCTGGAGTAGCCCTAGGTACAAATGAACCACCAAAATTTATTATTATGGAATATTTCGGCGGATCCAAAAAAGATAAACCGGTGCTACTTGTTGGTAAAGGACTAACTTTTGATACTGGGGGAATTTCGTTAAAACCAGGTTTACGTATGGATGAGATGAAATTTGATATGTGTGGTTCAGCAGTTGTTTTTGGAGCAATGAATGCTATTGCAGCATTAAAACCAAAAATGAATGTAGTAGCAATTGTTCCTTCAACTCATAATATGCTTGGAGGATCTGCAGTCAAACCAGGCGATATTTTAACTGCCTATAATGGAAAGACAATTGAAGTTTTAAATACCGATGCTGAAGGTCGGTTAATCCTTGCGGATGCGTTAGCATATGCTAGTAAGCACTATGATCCTGAATATATACTCGATTTTGCAACATTGACAGGTGCTATAGTTATTACACTAGGAGGTATAGCAACAGGTATAATGGGGAATAATGAGGTATTAATCGAAAATATTAAAGTTTCTTCAGAAAATACCGGTGAACATGTATGGCAATTGCCATTGTGGGATGAATATTGTGATCAAGTTAAATCTAAAGTAGCAGATGTAAAGAATCTTGGTAGCCCGGGGCAAGCTGGCTCAATTGCTGGCGCTGCATTTTTAAAGGCATTTGTCCGTGAAGATATTCCTTGGGTTCACTTTGATATTGCTGGAACAGCATCTCATGTAGAAAACAGAAGTTATGCTCAAAAAGATGGTGCTTCAGGACAAGTCATTAGATTGGTTCTTGATTTACTTGGTGCTTAATGAATAAGCTTAAAGCTATTAATACCACCCAGTTTTATATACAGCTATTTACAGCAAGTTTATTACTCTATTTTACCCTTACTTCTGATAGACCAAAAATGGCAATTATTCCAATTCTTTTATTGATTAGTTGGACATTAGG
>CAZSGU010000010.1:0-33085 GCA_964606555.1 uncultured bacterium
ATCACCAATTGATGCAATAATTAAGTTGGTTTGTGTCTTTAATGCTTGATAATTGGCGGGATCAGAAAATTTTACTTTGTAGAATGGCTCTGGCTCAGGAGTTAACAGGGTATCATTAAATACAATCGATAACAAACTTCTTATTTGTTCTCGATCTTCTTTTGCAGCTAAGACAACTAAATCGTCGCTACCCCCTATCGAATCTCTTTTTACCTCACAGTTAATAACAAAAATAAGGCAAATAAAGATAGATGCTATCTTAATTGCTTTTTCTTCTATTAGAAATCTCATATAAAAATACCAGCGTTAAAGTTAGTATCAAGAAAATTAGCATTGGTTCCCATGTTAAAAAAGGATAGTTAATAAATTTTTCTCTTGATGTAATCATAGAACTTGAAGAAACAGAATTATCTGCACTTATATTTGCAGAATATTGTATCGATGTTAAACCATGCGGATTAAAATAACTTAGAGAAAGATTTATTGGTTCATTTGATTGATAGCTATCTATTAATCCTTGCAAAAAATTTAGACCATTTTGATCTTTTATCTCCTCAAGGTTAATATCATTTATCGATGCAACAAATTCTTCTGAGGCAAATGGTAGCTGAAACGCTATCATTAATGTTTCTACATCGCTTAAAGATTCAAGTTTGTATGAAAAATTTCTTGGTCCAGGAACTTGACTATATCTATTTAAAAAAAGATAAATCTTATGTTCACCGTCTCTTTCAATCGAAGAGATAAGTTGGTTCTCAATTTTTAATACTTCCTCAGATAACTCATCATTATTTGATACCAGATACAGAACCGAATCAACCTCAGTTGGCAATATGAATTGATGTTGGTTGGAAGAATCTGTATCAAATTTATACTCTACCATAACTCCTTGATAATAATATTCTGGATAGATTGTAACCGACAAAGTATCAATAACAGATTGCGAAAATATACAGCTTATAAATAAAATAGAAACGAATCTCTTCTTCATCTTCTAAGTTAATAGAAAAATAACAAATATATCATAAAATGAATGGGTGATGGCAGTAATTCCAAAGCCTCTTTGAACATATAGAAATGCTAAGAATATACCAGCAATAAATCGGACAGCGAAGGCTTCTTGGTTGAATGATTCTGCTCCAATAAAATGGAATGAAGAAAACAAAATTGCCGAAAGAATTATAGCATAAAAATTTGTAGAGAATTTACCTAATCGAAACAAAAATTTTATTGATTGATAAAATACATAGATTAACAACACTCTGAAAATGAGTTCTTCATAAATACCAGCACCTAAAGACAATATTATATTACAATAGAAATCATTAGTAGAAACGTCCATCAAGTAAAGATTGCCCATCAGAAAAAATAAGATACTAGCATATACAATAGATTCAAGGAGCATTGCCCCTAAATATGGTCTAGAAATACTTAGTGAATTAAAATGGTGCTTCTGATAATAAATGATTATTAATAGAACAAACAAAAAAATTATTGATGATACATAAATAACGTCAAATCCTAACCTTAATATTGCTTGTTCAATCAATACATCGGCACCATTCTGGATATAATTAAATTCTATGTTCCTCATCCAAAAAATACCTAATTCATAGGTAAGGAAAATTGGCAAAGTGATAATAAAGCTATAGAGAGGTGAACTAGATTTTCTAAAATAATCTTTAATCATATCAAATCTTCAATACAGCCAATAAAGCTTCTTGAGGAACTTCTACTTTTCCAATCATACGCATTCTTTTTTTGCCCTTCTTTTGTTTTTGAAGAAGTTTCTTTTTCCGTGTTACATCACCACCATATAATTTTTCAGTCACATTTTTTCTAAAAGGAGCAATATTTGTTCTTGCAATAACTCTAGTACCAATAGAAGCTTGAATAGGAATCTGAATTTGTTGTCTTGGAATAAGTTCTTTCAATTTTTGACACAATGCTAACCCACGATGATAAGAATCTTTCTTGGAACAAATCATTGATAAAGCATCAACAGGTTCTTTATTAATAAGAATATCTAGCTTATCTAATTTGCTTTTTTTGTATTCTTTAAATGTATAATCAAACGACGCATAACCTTTTGAAGCAGATTTAATAGAATCATAAAAATCAAAAATTATCTCACCCAATGGCAGATCATAAATTAATTGTACCTTAGAACTTGATAGATAGGAAGTTGATTGATACTGTCCTCTTCTATCTTGACAAATCTTCATTATATTTCCAATATATTCTGTTGGAGTTAAGATTTCTGCTGTAACAATCGGCTCTAAAATATCTTCTAGAATCTTTGGCGGTGGTAATAAAGCAGGTCTATGAACCTCAACTTGAGTTTTATCTTTTAGATCCGCTAAGTATTTCACGTTGGGACTTGTTGTAACAATCGAAAGGTCGAATTCACGTTCTAACCGTTCTTGAATTATCTCCATATGCAATAATCCCAAGAATCCACAACGATATCCAAACCCTAAAGCATCACTTACTTCTGGTTCAAAAACGAGGGAAGCGTCATTAAGTTTCAACTTTTCAAGAGCCGTACGTAAATCATCATAGTCATCTGCGTCAGAAGGAAATAATCCTGAAAAAACCATCGGTTTAATCTTCTGAAAACCAGGCAAAGCCTCAGAACAAGAATCTTTGACGGTAGTAATTGTATCTCCAGGCAATACATGTTCAATATCTCGAATATTTGCTATAATATAACCGACTTCACCTTCTTCCAGCGATGAAGCTTTTTTCCGATCAATTACAAAATGTCCAACTTCATCAACTTCATAATAAGTATCATGAGAAAAAAATTTAATCTTCATACCACGTTGAATAGATCCTTCATAAATACGAACATATGCAACAACCCCTCTATATTTATCAAAAATAGAATCAAAGATCAGTGCTTTCGTTTTTTCATTCTTTGATATAGTCGGACAAGGAATTGACTCAATAACTTTATTCAATATATTTTCAATTCCTTCCCCAGTTTTTGCACTTGTTAATAAAATATCTTTCTCCTCACAGTCAGTTAATTCAATAATTTGTTTCTTTACGTTATCAATATCTGCATTGGGTAAATCTACTTTATTAATTATTGGAATTATTTTTAAATCATTCTCAACTGCCAATAAATAGTTAGTTACCGTTTGTGCTTCAATTCCTTGAGCAGCATCAACAACCAACAATGCTCCCTCGCTTGCTGACAATGTACGAGAAACTTCATATGAAAAATCAACATGGCCTGGAGTATCAATTAGGTTCAGAATATGATCCTTAAAAATCATTCTAATGGAATGACTTTTAATGGTAATCCCTCTCTCACGCTCTAGATCCATACTATCCAAAACTTGGTTTTTCATTTTTTTCTTTGAAATTGTACCGGTGAACTCTAGTAACCGGTCTGCAAGAGTAGATTTCCCATGATCAATATGAGCAATAATACAAAAATTCCGAATGTATTGAATATCATTCATGAAAATGATTTACAATAGGAAAACGTCTACCCATACCGAATGCTTTTCTAGTAATGCGTAAAATTGGAGCTGTCTGTCTTCTTTTATATTCATTTTGATTAATTCTTTTGATTATCTCATCTGTTTCAGGAGTCTTGTTATCAATAGATTCACTATAAATCACCTTATCAACAATTGGACTAATCACGTCATAATCAAAGGGATCTACTTGATTTTCAGCTAATTCTGCTGATGGAGTCTTTGTAATACAGCTAGAAGGAATAATGTCTGTTGATACTGTATTTTTCCATTTGGCTAAACCATATACATCTGTTTTTGATAAATCACCAATAACTGACAACCCTCCACTCATATCACCGTAAAGAGTGCAATAACCCAAGGCTAACTCAGTTTTATTCCCTGTTGATAAGACCAAACAGCCAAATTTATTTGAAAATCCCATGAGAATATTACCTCTAATTCTAGATTGAATATTTTCTTCAGCAACATTACTCTTTAATCCCTTAAAATGTGGTTCCAAAACCTGTAAATATTTTTCGAATAGATCATCTATATCAACTATATCGAAATTTGCATTTAAATTTTCTGCTAATGTTTTTGCATCAGTTTTACTATGCTCGCTAGAAAATCTTGAAGGCATAGAAATTAAATAAACATTTTCTGGTCCGAGTGCATCAACAGCAAGACATGCCACGAGAGCAGAATCTATTCCACCACTCAAGCCTATTACTGCTTTCTGATGACCTGTTTTAGAAAAATAATCCTTAATTCCAAGTGTCAATGCATCATAAATCTCTTTGTTTGAGTCTTCTTCTTTTTGATCAATCGATGAAGAATCTAAATTTGCTACTACTAAATCTTCTTGAAACGATTTTCCTTCTTTTATTAGTTCCATATCAGAGTTCAAAATAAGAGAATTTCCATCAAAAATTAGTTCATCCTGTCCTCCAACAATATTGCAATATATAAATGGACAATTAGCTTTAGCAAATTTATCAAGAATTAATTTTCTTCGAATATTTTTACGATTTTTATGATAAGGAGACGAAGAAATATTAACAATAAGATCAGGTTTCAAATCGATAATCTCTGAAGACAATTCTCTGTCATAATTATCTTCCCAAAGATCTTCACAAATCTGTATAATACAATTTAATGATTTCCCATTTACACTAAGGTTAAATTGACCAATTTCTTTTCCATTTTTGAAATAACGATCTTCATCAAAAACATCATATGTTGGTAAAAGAATTTTATTATAAACATGTACAATTTCTCCATTTTCACAAATCGCTGCAGAATTAAATAATCTTCCATTCTTTTCATTCACAAAACCAATAATACAAGCTTTAGAAACTTTTTTAGCAAAACGGTTTAAAGTAGATAGATTTTTTTCAATAAATTTTTTAGATAAAAGTAAATCTTGTGGAGGATAGCCTGTCACTACCATTTCTGGGAAAACAACCAAATCAGGATTCTCTTTTAGTGCTTCATTATAATTATGTAGAATTTTATCATAATTATAATCAAAATTTCCCAAAATGGGATTTATTTGACAAAGTGCAACTTTTATTGAATTAGACAATTTTTAATCTCACCAATCAATGTGCTAATTGAATCTACTTGGATTGAATTTTTGATATCCCAACTTTTATAAGCAATTAGAGGCTTATCTTGTGCTAAGGTATATGCAATTTCACTTAAAGTTCCATAAGCACCAGAAATCGCGACTCCCACATCACAATTGTAGCTTATCATTGCATTTCTACTGATATCCATACCTGTTGCAATAGGAACTGATAAAAATTTGTTTCCTGTATTATATTCTTTATCCTTTAAAATTCCTATACACACACCATTCTCCTCAGATACTCCCTTTGCAATAGCTTCCATAACTCCTTCGCCACCACCACAAAAAACTAGCCAATTTTCTTTTGCCATTTGTCTGCCAATTTCAACAGTATCATTGTAGATCGATTCAGTAATATCTCTGCCTCCAAAAACAGCAATTCTTCCATTGAATTCTATCACGGTTCAAGCCTTCCCATTGTTCTTGGGAAAGGAATTGTTTGCCTAATATGATCAATCCCACATATCCAAGAAACCGTTCTTTCAAGACCTAATCCAAAACCTGAATGGGGAACTGAACCATATTTTCTCAAATCTAGATACCACTTAAATGCATCTACAGGCAATTTGTGTTCCTTAATACGTTTCACTAACAAATCATGATCATCTTCTCTTTGCCCACCGCCAACAACTTCTCCATAACCTTCTGGTGCAATAACATCCACACCTAGAGCATATTTATCAGTCTTGTCTCTCTTCATATAAAATGCTTTTGTCTTATGTGGCCAAGAATGAATCATAACGGGTTTATCAAATTCAGAAGCAATTGCTTCTTCATCAGGAGCTCCAAAATCGCTTCCATATTTAAAATCATGGCCTTTATCTTTTAGTATATTTACTGCGTCATCATAAGAAATTCTTGGAAATGGACTAGAGATATTTTTTAACTTGGATAAATCTCTTTCGAGAATCTCTAATTCTTGAGAACAATGTTCTAAACAATCAGAAACTATGTATGATATAAACTCTTCAATTATGTCCATATTTTGATTGATATCACAATAAGCCATTTCTGGTTCAACCATCCAAAATTCAGTAAGATGTTTCCTAGTTTTTGATTTTTCTGCCCTAAAACAAGGTCCAAAACAATATGTTTTGCCAAACGCCATAGCGGCAGCTTCTTGATACAATTGTCCGCTTTGTGTTAAGTAAGCAGATCGATTGAAATAATCAGTCTCAAATAAAGTAGTCGTACCTTCTACAGCATTACCAGTAAACATAGGAGAATCAATTAATACAAATCCTCTATCATCAAAGAAATCTCGTATTGCCCTTATTGTTCTTTGTCTAATTTTCATAATTGCAAACTGTCTTTTTGATCTTAACCATAAGTGTCGATTGTCCATTAAAAAACTAACACCATGATCCTTCAGAGCTATTGGATATTCATCAGCAATATGAACAATATTAATGTTGCTAGCAATAATCTCGACACCACCTTTAGATCTTTTATCTTCCTGGACAGTCCCCGTAATAGAAAGAGAAGATTCTTGAGTTAAAGTATTCTCTAATTTGAAAACATCTTCAGTAACATCATTTTTTGATACAACACATTGAACATATCCGGTACCATCTCTTACAATAACAAACCATATTTTTCCAATCGATCTTATATTGTAAACCCATCCATTGATTTGGACTTCTTTACCAATAAATTTCTTTAATTTTTCTACATTTACTTGATCCATAATATTACCATGTTGACAGTACTGTGTTTACAATATCAACTGCAATTTTATTAATTGCAACATTAATTGCAAGCTCTCTTGAATCCCCAAATTCATCACTATCATTGCTATCAATTAGTCCATCATTATCATTATCTATTCCATCAGAAGAAGGATCGCTATCAATACTATAAGTCCCAAATGAAGAGAAGTCTTTTTCAAACAATTCTTTATCATTGCTAACATCAAGCCATAGGGCTTTAACTTTAATTGAAAAACGATATTCACTAACTTGCTCATTATTATTAAAAGCATACGGGCCATCTGAAACAGAAATTATTTCACCATTTATAACACTATCACTGTCTGGACTGTTCACTATTCTAATAATATTTTGTTCACTAATTTGTTCAATAATGACATTGGTCAGTTTCTCCGAAAGCTCAAATTCAGAAGTTTGATTTACAAACAAAGGAACAGATACATTTCTAATATTTGGAGGGATTGATCCCGCCATTGAGTAATATGCACACCCAAATAATACAAAAATACAGTAGAGATTAGTTATCTTTATTAATCTTCTTTTCAATTCCATAATCATTAATCTTTCTATATAGTGTTCTTTCACTCATTCCAAGTGACTTAGCCGCTGCCCTTCTATTGTTATTAAAATACTCTAATGTGCGAAGAATCATTTCTTTTTCTAAATCTGTAGTCTTGAAACTACCTATTGCTTGCTCTTTTAACAAAGTTTTATCTTCCAAACCGCCAAATTCATTATCATGAATTTTATTACTGAAATTTTCATCAATATTCCTAGGCGAATTTAATATTGAAAAATCAGATTGTTTTAGCATTAGTTTGAGTTCTTCTATGTCTTGTCTCAAAAATAATAATTGTCTCAAAATCAATTCTCTCTCAGCCTGATCAGGATTCTGATTTACTACAACAGGTAGTGCTGGATTATCAGAAAATTCCATCATTTTCTCGCTTTGTAGCTGTTTCTCGATAATTTCTGCAGTAATTCTTTCTCCTTTTTCAAGGATTAAAATACTCTCTATGAAGTTTCTTAGTTCTCTTACATTCCCCGGCCAATCAAATTTATGGATTACTTTAATTGCTTCAGGAGTAAACCCCTTATATTTAATTTTGTTTGTTCTACTAAATTGTAAAGCAAATCTTTCAACAAGTAATCTAATATCGTTTTTTCTATGCCTTAGTGGTGGAAGATTAATTGTAACTGTTTTCAACCTATAATAAAGGTCTTGTCTGAACTTTCCTTCTTTAACAAGTTTAGCCAAATCTTTATTTGTAGCAGCTATTACTCTAGTATCAGTTTTCTTAGATATAGAATCTCCTACTCTCATATATTCTCCAGTTTCTAGTACTCTTAAAACCTTAACTTGAGTTTCTAGTGGCATGTCTCCAATTTCATCAAGAAAAATTGTTCCCTTATTTGCCGTTTCAAAATATCCTTTTCTTGATTCACTTGCATCAGTATAAGCTCCTTTTTTGTGACCAAATAATTCACTTTCAATAATACCTTCTGGAATAGCTCCACAATTAACAATAATTAGATCTTTGCTCGAACGCATACTTGCAGTATGAATAGCCTTAGCAACCAATTCCTTTCCTGTACCAGATTCTCCATTAATCAGAACAGAAATATCCACACTGGCAACTTGAGATACCATTTCTAAAACCTGATTAATCTCTTCGCTTTCCCCAACAATTCCTGATTTTTGTTTAATTAATTCAATATTCATCTTATCCTCTTAGTTAGCAATTTTAATTTCTTTCTGTAGATTTGTAATTTCATCTCTTAGACTCGCTGCTTTTTCAAACTCTAAATTTTCAGCTGCTTCTAACATTTCCTGTCGAATCATTTCAACAGCAATCTTTTTGTCTTCTTTTAAGAATCTATCAGTTTTGATATCACGTTTGATTTGAATTTCATTTTCTTTGAACGTCTCTGCAACCTTAGTCGCTCCTAATATCTCATCTGTTGATTTTTTAATCGATTTAGGGATAATATTATTTTCTTTATTAAAATGCTCTTGTATCTCCCTTCTACGACTAGTTTCATCAACTAAATACTGTATAGAATCAGTTTTTCGATCAGCATATAGTATGACTTTCCCTTTTACATGTCTAGCGGCCCTACCAGCAATCTGTACCAAAGAACTTTTTGATCTCAAGAATCCTTCTTTATCTGCATCAAGAATTGCAACCAATGAAACTTCCGGAAGATCAAGCCCTTCCCTTAATAAATTAATCCCAACCAGAACATCAAAATCTCCTAATCGTAAATCTCTTAAAATTTTGACTCTTTCAATTGTTTTTATCTCGGAATGGAGGTATCTCACTCTGATATTCATTGTGCTAAGATATTCTGATAAATCTTCAGCCATTTTTTTTGTTAAAGTCGTTACTAAACATCTTTCTTTCTTAATGGCACGTTTTCTGATTTCATTAATTAGATGATCAATTTGTCCCGATGATGGCTTTATACTAACCATTGGATCTAATAAACCAGTTGGTCTATTAATCAGCTCTGTTACTACACCTAAAGACAGATTTAATTCTTTCTCAGCTGGTGTAGCAGAAACATAAATCATTTGATTCTGAATCGATTCAAATTCATCAATTGTAAGAGGTCTGTTATCATATGCAGCAGGAAGCCTAAAACCATATTCAATAAGATTTTCCTTTCTCTTCTTATCTCCATTATACATTCCTTTTATCTGAGGAAAAGTAACATGAGATTCATCAATGATAGTGATAAAATCCTTAGGAAAAAAATCTATTAAAGTCCATGGTCTCTCACCTGGTTTTCTTCCATCAAAATATCTTGAATAATTCTCAATACCTGAACAATATCCTACTTCATCAATCATTTCTACATCAAAATTAGTCCTTTGACTTAATCGTTGTGCTTCAAGTAATTTTTCGTTTTTATTTAAATAATCTAACCTGTCTTTTAAATCTTTTTTGATTTCCTTAATTACTTTTTTATTTTTTTCTTTATCGGATACAAAGTGTCTTGCTGGATAGAGAAAGATTTCTTCAATTTCTTCACCTTCCTCTCCAGTTAGAGGATTAAAAGTAACAATTGACTCTAGTTTATCATTGAGAATATCAACTCTGATTGCATTCTCTTCATAAGCTGGAAATATTTCAAAAATATCTCCCATAATTCTGAAATTACATCTTTCAAGAACCTGATCATTTCTTTGATAATAAATATCAACTAAAGATCCAGTTAATTCTCTACGATTAATATTATCATTCTTTTTAAGATGAATAACTTGATTTTTGTATTCCTCAGGCGAGCCTAATCCATATATACAAGACACTGAGCTGACTACAATTACGTCATCTCTTTGTATTAAAGAACTTGTAGCTCTAAGTCTCAACCTATCAATTTCTTCATCCATTGAAAAATCTTTCTCAATGAATGTGTCTGTAACAGGCATATATGATTCGGGCTGATAATAATCATAATAGCTTATAAAATATTCTACTGCGTTATTAGGAAATAAATTTTTGAATTCTCCATAAAGTTGGGCTGCTAATGTTTTGTTGTGAGATATAACCAATGTTGGTCTTTGGATTTTTTCAATAACTTTTGCAATAGTATAAGTTTTTCCAGATCCAGTAACACCCAATAAAGTTTGATGTTTTGTATTAGAATTTAAACCGTTTATAAGCTCATTTATTGCTTTAGGTTGATCACCAGAGGGTTCAAAATTAGAAATTAGCTTAAAGTCTGCCATATTGTCCCTTTAATTTAAGTTTTATTAACAAATAAAACAATTCATAAAGTATGACAATAAGTTTTATTTTTTGGTGCTTAAAATATAAAAAACACGCAGATAATCCAATAAACTGAAAAACAAAAGAGCCGTAGCAACATAAATCAAGAATGGAACAAAACTAAATAAAGACTGGATATTTATTGCATATATTCCAAGCCCAAGAGTAAGAAATCCAACACCCCATTTCCCAACTATATTGGATCCATATACTGAATCAGCTCTGGGAAGAAGAGTAATAGATAAAATAAGAAGTAAAAGTTGTCTACAAAAATAAAAGACACAAAACCAGAAAGGTATAAGACCCTTAAAATACAATACAACCGAAAACGTAAATAGGGCTAATCCATCAGCTATAGGATCAAGAAGTTTTCCTAAATCAGAAATTTGATTAAGACGTCTTGCTAAAAAACCATCTAGAAAATCTGTTAGAACAACAACTCCCAATAATACATAAAAATATGTCATACAATCAAAATAATAGGACATAACCAATGGAACAATTAAGACAAGCCTAAGAATAGTAATTAAGTTAGGAACAAGAAGAATATCGCTAGATTTAAAAAGTCTACTCATCTAGTATCTCTGATATTAATTTTTTAGTTGATCCGAGATTATTATTAATCACATTTTTTGATGCATCACTCGCAGACAAATAAAAATCTCTATCTAATAGCTTATTAAATGTATGCATTAATTTTTCAGATGAACCTGCTTCAAAGGCAGCTGATTTATTTAATAACTGGCTTGCTTCTAGGAAATTTGAATTGGAATGATTTGGACCAAAAATAACAGGATTACCAGCAACCGCTGGTTCCATAATATTATGAATTCCACTCTTTGAAAATCCCCCGCCAACATAAGCAATATATGCTTGCCAATATAATTTATATAGAATCCCAACTGTATTGACGATAATAATGCTCGCTTCAATATTCCTCAGATCCATATATGTATCAATAACCTTATAAGATAAATTATTTTTCTCTATTTGATCTATATAATAATTAGTTATGCTATCTGACAATTCATGTGGAACAAGAACAATTTTTGAAGATTCATCATTTTTTAATAAATCAAATATTTTTGGAAACAAAATTGAATGGTCTTCTGGCCATAAGCTTGCAAATAAGAACAATTTTTTTTGGATTCTCTCATCATAAGAAAGTTTTATATCGACTCCTTGTGATTTATTATTAGCTACATCAAAACGAGGATTTCCCATAGCCACAAATTTTTTATCATTAATAATTTTTCTAAGATTACTTAAATCCTTTGTAGAAACAGTAAAAATTTGATTAATGGATTGATATGTAGATTTATATAAGCTTCTTCCCAGAAGAGAAAGTTTAAAGCTATTAGAATGAATTCTTAGCGATATTAGCATAGTTTTGATATTTAATAATTGAGATATAAAAACAGTATTTGGCCAAACATCATAAGATGCAAAAATCAATTTTGAAGGTTGAACAATCTTTAAAGATCTATACAGAGATAAAAAGAAATCAAACGGCAAATAAATCTTACAATCAATATTCTCATTATGGACATTATTAAATCCAGATGGGGAAAAGAAAGATACAATAACTCCTTTATTTTTATTTCTTTTTATTTCTTCAATTATAGATTGGATTTGTTGGAATTCTCCATGAGATGAAACATGAAACCAGTAAATTTCTGAGAAAGAAGTATTATTTTTAAAATCAGCTAATTTTTTTCTAGTCTTCAATCTACCGATAAAACCATCTCTAATTTTCCTATTAAATGGAATTAACAGGATAGTCAAAATAAAGAATAAAGGATAAAGAATTAAATTGTATAATATGAACCAAAACAATCTCATGATTTTACAACTTGATTTAAGCTATTAAAGACAATATCGCTATCAATTTTTGACAAACAATATTGTTCTTTTCTATAACACTTTCTACTACCATTCTGAGAACATGGCCTACACCATAAACTATCATTTGCTACAATTTTAGAATTATTCAAAACAACATTTGCACCGGTTTCTTTGGACGTAGGTCCTAAAATCATTGTGACAGGAGTATCAAATGCTTCAGAAATATGCAATAGCCCTGTATCACTGCCTATGGTATGATCGGATAGCTTGAGAATTGACATTGCCATTCTTAATGTTGTTTCACCCTTAAGATTAATAATTCTATCATGTGTTGAAAGTTGATCACAGATAATATCCTTCTTGGATCCGAGAATAACAACCTTAAATGAAAATGTATTCAGAATTCTATCAATTAAGTCATCATAATGTTTAATGGACCATTGTTTCTGTTCCCACGCAGCACCAGGAACAATTGTAATAAATCTCTCATTAACGCCATTGCTGGATAAATATTGTTTTGTTTCTTCTATCTCACTATTAGAGACACTTAACTTAGTCTTTGGCAAATTCTCAGTCATATCTAGTAAAGAATGGTACATTTTAATATGTGAAAAATCTTTTTTGAAAAAATTTTGATATGTATAGAACAATAACCACCTTTTTAAACGTGGCTTTCGAATCTTTTTAAAAGAAGAAACTTTGAAGAAAAATGATAAAAGTTTTGTTCTAAAGACATTATGTATGTCATATACAGCATCATAATTCTTGTGTTTTAGTGCTCTTCCAACAGAAATAAGACCATTAATCCCAGATTGCTTATCGTAAGCAATAATATTATCAATTAAAGGGTGATTTTGGACAATATCAGAGAATTCTTTCTTGATGAGAAAGTCAATTTGTGAATTAGGAAATTTATTCTTTACTGACTCAATAAATGACGTTGATAAGACAATATCCCCAATTGAACTCATTCTGATAATAAGAATTTTTTTCATTACTCTTCTTGATTAAATAACCTGTTCGCAAACCAGGAAATGAAAATACTAATCTCATATAAAATAACCATTGGAATAGACATAATTATTAGGCTTATAGGATCTGGAGGAGTAATAATAGCCGACAATATAACGGTAATCATGATTGCTTCTCTTCTATATTTTCTTAAAAAATCAGGAGTAACAATACCAATGGATGAAAAGAGGAATGAAGCAACTGGCAATTCAAAAATTACACCTGAACCAATAATTAATGCTAAAACGAAACTGAAATAGTAATTGATAGAAAAATTATTCTGAATACTTTCCGTTACCATCGATGCAAAGAAATTTAAAGAAAATGGAAGAATGACCATATAAGCAAAAATGCCTCCTATAATAAAACATAGAAAGACTGTTATTATAAGAGGAAGCAGTATTTTTTTCTCTTTGTCATATAGTCCTGGAGAAACAAATTTCCAGATTTGAACAGTTATAACTGGAATAGACAGGACTATCCCTCCAATAATAGCAAGATTCCATTTTAACATAAACATACCTTGAATAGTCAGAACTTGCAGGCTCATTTCTTGACTAATTCTACCCGCAGGTGCAATAAGCAAGTCAACCAAATAGTTTGCAAAATTAAATGTAAGAATTGACATCACTACAATAGAAGCAAGAGACTTTAACACTCTCCATCTTAATTCCTCAAGATGATGAATGAGTGGCATATCTTTATTGTTTTTCATTTTTATTTATTGAGCTATGAGATTTGATTAATGCATTTGCAAGTTCTTCAATACCATCACCAGTTTTACAACTGGTTTTAAAAATTTGTTTATCAGCTGAATCCTTCTTTGTTGATGTAATAACATTGTTTATTGATTTTACCATAAGACTGGCATCATCTCTATCATATTTATTAATGATAAACATATCAGCTAACTCGAATATCCCAGCTTTTAGTAATTGAATTTCATCCCCAGATTCTGGTACATATACCAACATAATTAAGTCTGTAATTCCTGAAACACTATACTCAGACTGACCCACACCAACTGTTTCAATAAATACTATATCTTTACCTGTAAATGCAAGAATATCAGAAAAATCTTCCGCTAATTCTGTGATTCCACCCAATTCAGCGCGAGAACCCATACTTCTAACAAATACATTTTTATCATCAATTGCGTTTTTTATTCGTACGCGATCACCTAGAAATGATCCACCTGTAATTGGGCTAGAAGGATCAATTGCAATAACGCCAACAGATAAGTTTTGACTTCTTAGTTTGGGAATCAACATATTAATTAATGAACTCTTCCCTGATCCCGGAGGACCTGTAACACCTATCTTTACAGCATCATAAGAATGTTTTAAAACATATTCAGAGACTTCCTTCCTCGAAAATTTCCCATTTTCAATTCCAGTCATAAGTTCTGAAATTGATATAAAATCATTCTTCTTTGCTTTTTCTAATATTTTCTCTAAGGTTTTTAAAGCCACCCACTAATTTAAGTTGTACAATTCTTAAAACAATAATCAAAACTAGAAATTTATTGACATCGATTTCGGAATAAGATAAGTTGCGTACGCAATTTATGGATAGACATAAACAACAAATAAAACGCGATAGACAAGATTTAAAGCGCAGAGAAATTAATTCTCAAAATAAGTCTAGAATGAGAACATTAATTAAGAGTGTTCTTTCTGAAAAAGATGCCAGTAAAGCAAAAGATTTATATGGAAATGCTGTATCTTTTATAGACAAAATGGCTAGCAAAAATCTAATTCATAAAAATAATGCTGCTAGACAAAAATCAAAAATTACTAATCACTTAAATTCTTTAAGTAAATAATTATTTATTACTACGGCCTTGATAATTTGGCGCTTCTTTAATAATGCTTACTTCGTGTGGATGATTTTCTTTAACGCCTGCAGAAGAAATTTGTATAAATTTCTTGTTCTTATGAAATAATTTAAGATTCTTAGCACCACAATAACCCATAGATGATTTTAAACCACCAATTAGTTGAAAAATTGTATTTTTGACAGGTCCTCTGAAAGGTACCATACCTTCTATTCCTTCTGGAACAAGCTTTAATTCATCTTTTTCTTGTTGAAAGTACCTATCTCCCCCACCTTCTTTCATTGCAGCCAATGAACCCATACCTCGGTAAGATTTATATCTTCTTCCTTCGTAAACAATAGTTTCACCAGGACTTTCATCCATTCCTGCCAATACACCGCCTAGCATAACAACATTTGCGCCCGCTGCTAATGATTTAGCAATATCACCGCTAAATCTTATTCCACCATCTGCAATAATTGGAACATTATGCTTCTTTGCAGCTTTTACACAATCAATAATGGCGGATAATTGAGGAACACCGACGCCTGAAACAATTCTTGTTGTACAACTCGAACCAGCACCAATACCAACTTTAACACAATCAGCACCAGCTTTGATCAAATCGATTGTTGCTTCAGCAGTTGCTACATTGCCAGCTATAATCTCTAGTTTCGGAAATTTCTTTTTAATCTTTTTTACTAAATCTAAAACATACACTGAATGACCATGTGCAGTATCAACCACAACTACATCAATTTCAACTTTAACAAGGGCAGATATTCTCTCGCTCCAATCATCTCTAACACTTACTGCTGCTGCAACACGGAGTCTCCCCTTTTTATCTTTGGAAGAATGAGGAAATTCTTCTTTTTTTGTAATATCTTTTACAGTAATAAGGCCCGCTAAGTTTTTTTTATTATCAACAACCAACAAACGTTCAATGCGATGTTTTTGTAGAATGGCTTTTGCTTTTTCGTTGGATGTACCTGGCTTAACAGTAACAAGATTCTTAGAAGTCATTCGATCTTTTACTAGCACATTTAGATCTTGTTCAAACCTAATATCTCTTCTTGTAATTATTCCAACTAATTTATTGTTTGAAAGAACCGGTAATCCGCCGATAGAGTATTGTTCCATTAGTTGTTTTGCATCTCGAATCGATTTTTTTTCATCCAAGGTAATTGGATTGGTAATCATACCACTTTCATAGCGTTTAACTTTATCAACCATTAATGCTTGTTCTTTAATGGTTAGATTTTTATGTATAACTCCAATACCTCCTTGTCTAGCAAGAGCAATGGCCATCTTTGACTCAGTCACGGTATCCATTGCTGCACTCATAACTGGAATATTCAACTTAATATTTTTTGTTAACAGTGTGGAACAATCAACTTCTTTTGGAAGCACAGATGACTTTTGAGGCACTAACAATACATCATCAAATGTTAGAGTTTTTTTAATAGTATTTTTAACCATAAGAAACTCCGAACGCAAGATGTCGAATAGTTAGTGAAAATAACTTTTTAGAATAAAAAGTTTTTGTTGTGGTCAACATTGGACAATTTAACAAAAAAGATAAAGAAATCCAGCAGATTAATAATTACTGTCGAATTTTAACCAATTATGTCTTTCATTCGAGGAAAAATAATGGTAAAAATAGAAGAATAGAAAATATCCAAGGCCAATTAATCCAAACCATAATTCCTTTGTAAATAAAAATATAAATAAAATTAATAACAGATATTTTTGGGCATAATGAAAATATCGTTTCGATCTTCCTATTAATGCAACCACCAAAAATGGTAGATAAACCATTGTAGCAGTAGATACAATAGGTTCATCTTGGTACAATGAAAGAATGAGTGCTACAACAGTCAATAAAATAGATATAATCTTAATTTGAGTACTATCTGAACGATATAACAAATATAATACTAAGATTAATAATGCCAATGGAAACATCATTCTACCAAATATCATTACATCAATAAGTGAATAAATTGATAGAAATAATAAAAAATTTGTTTGAGAATCCATTTTGACAATTCGGAATAAACCAAAAGATTCAAATTTTTTCATCAACCATAGAAACAACAGAGAATGAAATAAAATATTTGAAACACCAATCCAATCTTCTCTAATCAGTGAGAATAGATAATCTCTATTTAAATCAATCTCCATAAATCGATAAACTGCTATATCATAAGATTTGATTAAGTAATGTTGAAAAGCAAACATTATCCACATTGGGAATAAAATTTCCAATCGGTTTACTATATCAACATCCATTTTTTTAAATGCATTCTGAATATGTTGATACCGAGAAGATTCAGGGGGGAAAAGTCTCTTAAACATCTATTTTAGATCCAACCAAATTGATACAAAAATACAAGAAAAATTAGAATTGGGCTTAAATATCTTATCAAGAAACTAAATACTTTTTTAGATGAAGACGATTCAAGAATTGTGTTCCCAAAATATACTGACTCAGAATCTCCTTTCAATAAATTTCTGACAACTTCATCCACTCCCCAAACATATCCTGCAAAAATAGCAATGAAAAATCCACCAAGAGGTAACAATATATTGGAAGCAAGATAGTCTGCAGTATCAAAAAAAGTAAATGCGTTTCCTTGAACCGAGATTGTTACGTCTTGAAGTACATTAAAAGATAGTGCACATGGAATAGCAGCAAGATAAACTAATATACCCATAATTAGAGTTGATTTCTTTCTAGAGAATTTTAATTCATCCACTAGATATGCCACGCTAACTTCCAAAATTGAGATCGCAGAAGTCACTGCTGCTATACTCAATAAGAGAAAAAATAAAAGCGCAAAAATATATCCTCCAGGTAATTGAGCAAGTAGTGGTGGTAATACATGAAAAACCAAACCAGGACCTGCAGTAGGATCATATCCAGATGAAAATACAACTGTAAAGATAGCTACCCCTGCCAATATAGCAATGATTGTATCCAAAAATGCCACCATATACGATGCATTAACAACATCATCTTTATCTGACAAATAACTTCCATATGTCATCATTGCACCCATTCCTAGACTTAAGGTAAAAAAAGCATGGCCAAGGGCAAGCAAGAAAGTTTTAGCATTAATCTTTGACCAATCTGGATTAAATAAAAATGATATTCCTTTATCAGAATCTGGTAACATTAATCCTTGGAATACTAGAACCATTAAAATGATAAATAAGATTGGCATTAAAAATTTGCTTGCTTTCTCTACACCGGCTTTAATTCCAGATAATATGATACCAACTATCATGGCAAAAAAGATGGTATGATATCCTACAACCCACCCAGGATTACTATTCTTTAAATTGAAAAATTCCGCAGCAACTTGAGGGGTTTCAAATGAATGAAAAGTGCCTCTTAGTGCCTCAAAAGTATAAGCCACTGACCACCCACCAACAATACTATAAAAAGATAAGATTGTGAAACTAGCCAATACGCCCAGTGCCCCTACATATTTCCAATGGGAATCACCATGTAAAGCTTTGAATGCTCCAACAGGATTTTTTTGTGTTGCCCTACCTAAAAGAATCTCAACATTTAGTATCGGCAATCCAATCATGAGAATACAAATAAGATAGATAAATAAAAATGCTGCTCCGCCATTTTCTCCTGCGATGTAAGGAAATTTCCAGATATTACCCAGTCCGACTGCTGAACCAGCAGCGGCCAATATAAAACCTGTTTTTGAACTCCATTGTTCTCTATTGCTCATCGTTATCTTCCTCTTCTTTCGCTGGATCATTCTCTTTAACAATCCTTTCAAAGTCATCTAAATGAGCTTCAACAACTGCATCTAGAATTCCATAAAAATACAAACCTATAGCAATCCATGCAAATCGATTTCTTTCTCGTAAATAATAATTGCGAGAATGTTTATCTGATTCTTCATAATTACTATATTTTTCCCTATTCTCATTAAAGCTCCATAAAGCCAATATTTCCCCAGCAATTAACGCATATCCTTTTATGTTTTGATCATTGTATATCTGACCAGCACCAGGAAAAATTAAAGAACGTTTCATCGCAGTTCTTGGATCTTTTAATTGCTCACTTTCAGAACGAAAATCCATTTTCTTTTGAGGAAATACAACCGAACTAATAAAACAAACAAAAATTAATGTTCTAATTACCCTAGACATTCAATTTCTACCCTAGCACCCATTGGTAAAGCTGAAACTTGAATCGTTGAACGTGACGGATATTCGTTTTTTATTCTTTTCTCAATTTCGCTATTAATTAAAGGAGTATAACTTAAATCAGTAACAAAAACGGTGAATTTTTTAACATCATTTAAGTCTTTATTGTTATCCGATAAAACAGCCTCAATATTATCAAATACTTGAACAATCTCATCTTCAATAGTAGCATTATTTAACTTTACTGGATCAGAATTGGGATCAATTGGAATTTGGCCGGCTGTAACCCAACCACCATTCCTACTCAAATGCCTAAACACTGAATATGGTCCAACAGGTTTTGGTGCTTTTAATTTATTCATTACTATATCCTCTTAAAGTTTGCACAAATTTAATGTAGCTAATCCTATATTATCATCAATTTCTCTATAAGTTTTCTGATTAAAACTATGTAATATGAACTCTCCAACTGCTCCTACTTTCATCTCAAAAAGATGTCCTCCAAATACTTGCATATTATGATCTCCAATAGCAATATGAGCATGAATAAATGGTTGATTATCTTTTAATGCTATATTGCCTTGGAATGAAATTAATTCATGCATATCATCAAATAATTTATGGTGATATTCTTTCGCTTTAATATCATATATACCCATATCAATGTTTTTAACAGCTCCTATACCAGAAATTTGGCCAGAATGTATATTATGGTCGATACAAAAATTTGTAAGCGTATCCATCACTTTTTCTTCTTTTTCTACATACACCATATATGAATTGTCAATTTGTTGAAATTCCATTAAATCTTCTTTAATTCATTTTTTATTGTTTCATCAATGACAGATTTAATTTGATTTAAGGAAAATTCTGAAGATGTGCCGGCCATAGCAAAATCATCTTTACCGCCACCACCACCGCCTAACTTTTCAGCAATACATTTTGCTAGATAACCAGCAGATAATGATTTTTCAATCAAATCCTTCGATACACCAACCGATATCGTTTTATTTTCATTAATAGACGTTGAAAAAACTGCGATACCTGATTTAAATTTTGTATTTAATTTTTTATTTAACTTTTTCAAACCATCAGTTGATTCTAAAGCGACTTCTTCGTTTATAAATGGAATACTATTTAGATGTTTCTGATTCTCAATCATTTTATCAATATCAATAGCATTTAACATATCTGATTGACTTTTTTTCTCACGTTCTTTTTTCTCAGAAGCTTCTTGTAAACGACTAGTGGTATCCATTTTATCTTGAAGGTAAGACCCAATATGTTGACCAGTAAGAGCATGTATCCTTCTTACTCCAGATGCAATAGCTTTGTCTTGTGTTATCATAAATTTATCGATTTCTCCAGTAGCTGAGACATGAGTCCCTCCACATAATTCTTTTGAAAAAGAGCCCATAGTTAATACTCTAACTTTTTCTCCATATTTTTCACCAAATAGAGCCATAGCTCCTTCTTGTTTTGCTTCTTCTAAAGTTTTTATTTCTGTTGTTACCGGTATATTTTCAGCAATTTTATCATTAACAAGTAAATCAATTGCTTCAATATCTTTCCTGCCCAGTTTATTAGGATGTGTGAAATCAAATCTTAAATAGTCTGGTCCAACAAGTGATCCTGCCTGACTAATATGAGAACCAAGAATGTCTTTTAATGCTTGATGCAATAAGTGTGTAGCAGAATGATTAGCTTTAATATTTTTTCTTCGTGAAGAATCAATTCTACAATCAACATTCAGATTTTCATTTAATGAACCTATCTCTAAATCACAAATATGAATTATAAAATCACCACTCTTCTGAGTATCAACAACCTTCAAAGAAAAATCTTTATTCTCTATAGAACCTGAATCACCAACTTGTCCTCCAGATTCCGCATAAAAAGGAGTTTTATCTAACACAACAAAGACTTGACTATCCTCATTGCCCCATTTCACTATTTTGCTTTTACTTTCTTCAGAATTATAACCAACAAACTCTGAATGACTTCCTTGATTATCTAACATCCATTTAACATTGCTTCTATCAAAAGTAAATTTTTGACTACTTTTAGCAAGATTTCTCTGTTTTTGCATCTCTTTGTCAAAACCTTTTTTGTCAATGCTCATACCTTGTTCATCTGCCATCAATTCTGTCAAATCCAAAGGAAATCCATAAGTATCATACAATTTAAATGCATCTGAACCGCTTATAATGTCAGAAGAACTCTTTACAATTTTTTCAAATTGAATGACTCCTCTTTCAAGAGTAAGAAGGAAAGATTCTTCTTCATTTAATATGGTTTGTTCTACATGTGTTTGTTTCTCTTTTAATTCAGGATAAGCATCAGACATTGTGAAAACAACTGATTGGACCAATTTATATAATATTGGTTCTTTAATATCAAGATTCATTACAAATTTAGAGGCTCTTCTTAGTACTCTTCTAACAACATAACCTCTACCTTCATTTGATGGCAATACTCCATCGGCTATAGCAAATGATAACATTCTAATATGATCGCATATAACATTGTATGTTATTTCATTATCAAGATATTTTGTTTTCGATATTTTCTCTAAATCTGATATAGTTGATGAGAATAAATCGGTTTTATAGTTTGAATTCTTACCTTGAAGAACAGAACAAATTCTTTCTAGTCCCGCTCCTGTATCAACATGTTTATTTGGTAAATCTTCCAACTTCCCATCCTTTAAACGATTACTTTGAATAAATACAAGATTCCATAATTCCCAATAATCAGATGAATTATTGACATGTTTTGCATTTTGACTATCTAAATCGTCTCCAACATAGTAATGAATTTCAGAACAAGGACCACATGGACCTGTTTCTGCCATTTCCCAAAAATTATCTTCTTTTCCACATCTTACAATACGACTTTTATCAATATCAGTCTCTTTCTCCCATAAACTGTATGCTTCGTCATCATCTTTGAACACCGTGACCCATAAACGAGATTTATCTAACTTCCAAACTTCTGTAAATAATTCCCAAGCCCATTGGATAGCTTCTTTTTTATAATAGTCTCCAAAAGACCAATTGCCTAACATTTCGAAAAATGTATGATGGAAGCCATCTCTTCCAACTTCTTCTAAATCATTGTGTTTTCCACTTACTCTAATACATTTTTGGCTATTTACTACTCTTATGTGTTTTGGTTTTTCTAAATCAAGAAAAATTGGTTTAAACTGATTCATACCAGCATTTGTGAATAACAAAGATTTATCATCATAAGGCAGAACGGGAGCACTTGCAACTTTATGGTGTTTTTTGTTTTCAAAAAATTTTATAAATGATTGTCTAATTTTCTTGCTATTCATTGATAGACTATTTTACAAGAATCTAAACAAATATTATATGAAAAATAATGGAACAATGTTTTTTTAGATTCTGCTCATATAATTCTCACAAAAATTTCATAAATTGCATTATGTTAAGATTCTCTTTAATCTTTTTTCTGTTCTGTTCTTTATCATTTGGACAAAACAACACCATAAATAATTTAAGTATTGATTCGAGAGACAATGGAACAATCATTGAATTAGAATCAACAAAAAAAGTAGATCTGAAAAACATTACTGCTTGGTATTCATCAGAATGGTTTTATTTAACTGTTTACGATGCAAAAAGTGATAGCACAAAATTATTAAATACAGATTTTAGTAATCCAATTAGAAAAATTGAAGTTGCCAACAGTGAAGAATCTACGCAAATCGCTTTACAGTTTAATGAATCAATTGAGTCATTCGAGATTATGCCACCATTGAAAAAAGGAGTTTCACTTATTCTCCGTTTCCCACAAGAAGATATAAAGAATGACTTAGCCAATACAAATGATTTGGAAGAGTTTGCAGAATTTAATGAACCAGCTAAAAATAATAAATTCAAAGATAGTCTAAGAAATAAAGGCAATCCAGCAAACAAACTAATGCCTTTTCTGGGTATGATTGTTGCTGTAAGCGATATCGCTAACCCAGGAATTTTTCTTGTTGGAACATTAATTGGTTTATCAAGCTTATTCTTCTAATTAAAGATTAGAAAACTTTTCTGTGTACTCCAGAATCTTATCTTTTATTCCTTCTTCAAATATAGAATGTCCGGCATCTGGAATAATGTGTAGATCTGCTTCTGGCCATGCTTGATGTAAATCCCATGCTTGTACAACTGGACAAATAATATCGTACCTTCCATGAATAATTACTCCAGGAATATGTCTAATCTTATCTACATTTTCTATAAGATGATTATTAGAATTGAACCAACAATTGTTCATAAAATAATGACATTCAATTCTAGCAAATGCTTCAGCAAATTTTTCATCTGAAAAATCAGAAATAAAATTTTCATCTTGCATCAGTCTTACAGTACTTCCTTCCCATGTACTCCATGCTTTTGCTGCTTCAATCTTTTTGGAATGATCATCACCAGTCAAGATTTCATAATAAGCTTGCATTAAGTTATCTCTTTTTTCAACAGGAATGGGTTCTAAAAAAGATTCCCATCTATCTGGGAAAATATTATTAGCTCCCTCCTGATAAAACCAATCTATTTCTTTCTTTCGCACTAGAAAGATTCCCCTAAGAATTAGACCTTTACATGAATTAGGGTAAGTCTGGCTATATGCTAGTGATAATGTGCTCCCCCAGCTACCACCAAAAACGACCCAATTATCAATAGAAAGATGATTACGAATCTTTTCAATATCATCTACTAAATCCCATGTAGTATTCTCTTTTAATTCTGCAAAAGGAGTGCTTTTTCCACATCCGCGTTGATCAAACATGATGATGCGCCATTTATCTGGATTAAAATATCTTCTATATTTTGGATCTACTCCTCCCCCTGGTCCACCATGTAAAAAAATGACAGGTTTACCATTTTTATTTCCTGACTCTTCTACATAGATAGTATGTAAATCAGAGACTGGTAAATGAAAGGTATTAAAGGGTTCAATATTAGGAAATAATTCCATAGTAAAATTTAATAATTTATCCTAATATAATGCTCGGAAAACATTGAAAGTTTGAAAAATGAACATTGGTGTATTAAAAGAAACAAAATCGCTTGAAAAAAGAGTAGCTATTATTCCTTCTACAGTCAGTGATTTAACGAAAAAAGGTTATTCATTTTGCGTAGAAAAAGATGCTGGCAATCTTTCACATTATTCAAACCAATCATTTATTGATGCTGGCGCTAAATTAGTAGAAAAAAATGATGTATTTAATTGTGATATAATTGTAAAAGTTAATACCCCAACTGGAGATGAAATGCGTTCATTAAATTCAAATTCTTTGCTGATTTCATTATTCCAAACAATTAAAGATATTGATTTAGTCAAAACACTAAAAGAAAAACAAGTTTCTGCTTTTTCGTTAAATCTACTTCCAAGAACTACTCTAGCTCAGAAAATGGATGTTCTAAGTTCTCAAGCTAGTATTGCTGGTTATAAAGCAGTATTGATTGGAGCAAACCATATTGGGAAATATATGCCTCTATTGATGACACCTGCTGGAACGATTTCTCCAGCAAGAACATTGGTAATTGGAGCCGGAGTTGCCGGATTACAAGCAATTGCAACTTCAAAAAGACTTGGATCAAAAGTAGAAGCATTTGACGTAAGACCAGAAGTAAAAGAACAGGTAGAAAGCTTGGGAGCAAAATTTGTAGAAGTAGAAAATGATGGTGGAGATGGAGTAGGTACAGGTGGATATGCTAAAGAAACAAGCGAAGAATATAAAAAACGTCAACAAGAAGTAATGAAAGAAAGAATTGCCAAATCTGACCTAGTTATTACAACAGCATTGGTTCCAAATAGACCCGCACCAACACTAATTCCTACCAGCATGGTTGATTTAATGCAACCAGGATCTGTTATTATGGATTTAGCTGCTGAGAATGGAGGAAATTGTGAATTAACAACAACAGATGAGGTTGTTCATCATAATGGTGTATTAATTGATGGAAATAGCAACTTTCCAAGCACTATGGCAACACATGCTAGCCAACTTTTCTCAAAAAATATTCAAGCTATTATTGAACATTGCCATACTGAAAATGGGTTTGAGCTTAATAAGGAAGATGAAATTATTGATGGAATGCTTTTTATTGAAAAAGGTGAAGTCAGACATAAACCAACCAAAGAGGCGTTATAATGGATATTAATTTAATAACAATTTTTATTCTGGCAATATTTGTAGGAAATGAAGTAATCAATAAGGTTCCTCCTACTCTTCATACACCGCTTATGTCTGGTTCAAATGCAATTTCAGGGATTGCAATTGTTGGGGCTTTATTAGCAATTAGTACTGATGGAACAATTAGTACCTATCTTGGATTGGCTGCATTGGTGTGTGCAACAATTAATGTTGTAGGTGGATTTTTAGTAACTGACAGAATGTTAAAAATGTTTAAGAAAAAATGAATTTATTTTATCTCATATCAGCCGTTTGTTTTATCCTAGGATTAAAACGTTTATCACATCCAAAAACTGCTAGAAGCGGTAATTTCCTAGCAGCACTTGGTATGCTAATTGCCATTGCTGCGACATTGGCATCTTCTGATGTATTAGACTTCAAATTAATTGCAATTGGAGTTGGAGCTGGAGCTATCATTGGTCTATTATTTGCAACTAGAGTTCAAATGACAGAAATGCCTCAAATGGTTGCAATCTTTAATGGCTTAGGTGGAGGTGCATCTGCCCTTGTAGCATCTTCTGAATTTTTCAAAATAGATAATTTAAGTTTTATTATTTGTCTTAGTGTATTTATTGGAACTTTAACTTTTTCTGGAAGCTTCATTGCCTTTGGAAAATTGCAGGGAATAGTTTCAGGTAGAGCTGTTACATTCAAAGGACAGCAAATACTGAATGCCTTGATTTTTGGTGCTCTTATGATTTTAGTTTCCATTAACAATCTAGAAGTAATATCAGCTTATAATATTTTTTATTTAGTTGTCTTACTGGCATTTATGCTCGGTATAGGATTGACGATTCCGATAGGTGGAGCAGATATGCCAGTTGTTATATCATTACTTAACTCTTACTCTGGAATAGCGGCGGCAGCTACTGGTTTTCTAATTGATAACCAAGCTCTTATCATTAGCGGATCTCTGGTTGGTGCATCCGGTCTAATCTTAACGAATATCATGTGTAAAGGAATGAATAGGTCTTTAGCAAATGTTATTTTTGGTGCTGTAGGAGCAGATACCGGTGGCGAATCATCCGGCAGCCAACAAGAGATGAATATTAAAAGCTATTCTACCACTGAAGCAGCAATGATTATGGATGCAGCTGAAAAAATTATTATTGTTCCAGGTTATGGACTTGCGGTTGCTAAAGCACAACACGTTGCAAGAGAAGTTGCTGATACTTTAGAAGCAAAAGGTAAAAAAGTTCTGTATGGAATTCATCCAGTAGCTGGAAGAATGCCAGGCCATATGAATGTATTATTAGCTGAAGCTGATGTTTCTTATGACTTATTAAAAGATTTAGATGAAATCAACCCAGAATTTGAAGATTGTGATGTGGCCTTAATTCTTGGTGCAAATGATGTAGTCAATCCAGCAGCAAGGCACGATCAATCTAGCCCTATTTATGGAATGCCTATCCTTGATGTCGATAAATCTCGTACGGTAATTATCAATAAAAGAAGTATGAATCCTGGATTTGCTGGCATACAAAATGAATTATTCGGATATGATAATTCTATCATGGTATTTGGTGATGCTAAAGATATGTTGAATGATTTATTAAAAGAAATCAAAGAATTATAATTTTTCTTTTAAATTAAGGGATGTCATTACCCACCTTATACGAACTCGCAGACGAATTTAAAGATGCATTAGAAAATCTAACTGAACTTGATGATCAAGCGGTTGTAGATACATTGGAATCATTGGAAGGTGAATTCAAACTCAAAAGCACAAATGTAGCTAAATATATTAGAAATCTAGAACATACTCTTGAAGGCATCAAAGAAGTGGAATCAAAAATGCATCAGAAAAGAACTTCGCTAGAGAAAAAAATTGGGCATATGCGTGAATATTTAAGACACAATTTGGAAAAAAGCGGAGTCAAAAAAATCGATAGCCCTGAAATCAGTATCTCTATCCAAAAAAATCCGTATAAAGTAATCATTATTAATGAAAAAGAAATTCCAGCGGAATTTGTTGATAACAAAGCAACAGAAACCATTAATAAAGAAAAATTAAAAGAAGCTCTAAAGAATGGTATAGAAATTCCTGGATGTGAGCTTGTACAAGAAAATCGACTCACAATCAAGTAGTATGCTAAACTATATTATCAGAAAAAGAATACTGTTATCAAGAATATTTGGTTTTTCTATGATACCTATCATTCTTCTGAGTGATAATTTTAAGATTTATACTCTACCTATTACAGAGATGCAATCATTAGGGTTAAGTTTAGTCGGATTTACTTTTGTAATCATTGGAGGCTTTGGAAGATTATGGGCATCTTTATATGTTGAGGGATTTAAAACAAAAACCCTAATTAAAGAAGGTCCATATTCTATGGTAAGAAATCCATTATATTTCTTCAATTTCTTTACGTTATTAGGGTTTTGCTGTGTGGTAAAATCTATTCCAGTTGCAATTGCGCTTTTAATTACTTTTTCTCTATTACACATTCCAGCTATTATAAATGAAGAAAGAAAACTATTATCACGACACGATGATCTATACAAAGATTATTATAATAATACACCAAGACTAATTCCAAATCCTTTTAAGTACAGAAAAACAAAATCAACAGATAGAATTGAAGTAAAGAT
Source organism: uncultured bacterium (assembly GCA_964606555.1). Classification (GTDB taxonomy): domain Bacteria; phylum Fidelibacterota; class Marinisomatia; order Marinisomatales; family Marinisomataceae; genus Marinisoma. The sequence continues at coordinate 28,240 of CAZSGU010000010.1, forward strand.
TAAGAGAATTAATAATGTGATATGGGAAATAGTAGGTTATATATTCTTATATACAGTAATAGATTTGTTTTACTTCTTATCTTAGTTATAAGATTAAATTTTTTAGTAATTCTATATGTTTAGGACTGGACCCACAACACCCACCTACTACAGTAGCACCTAACTTCACTGCATTTTTGGTTAAGTCGATAAATTCAGCATCCGAGTGATAATCTTTAATAATACCATCTGGAGAAGGTTCTCCAATGCCAAGATTGGGATAAATACCCCATTTACCAGAACAATGCTGTGCAAGAGTCTCTAACGCACCAAATGTACGATTTAAGGGATTACAGTTTAACAAAATACAATTAACAGAAAATTTATCCACCATCTTAATTGCATCTTTCAAAGATTCACCAGATTGAATATGATCTGAGTCTAAAAGATTAAAGCTAACCCATATAGGAAGTTTATATTTTTCCACAACATTTAAACAAGTTTCTGTTTCAAGAATATTATTCATGGTTTCCAGTAAAAAAATGTCAATTCTTTCATCTGCTAGCCATTCTGTAATCACTGCAAATTCTTTTGTAGCCAAATCTGCACCGGGGAAAAGGTCAGGAGAATAACAATCTTCTAAAGGAGCAATCGATCCTAATATTTTTATGCTATCATTACTTGCTTTTCTAGCCATCTGAACCGCATTATGCATTGAAGTCTTAGCAGTCCTATGTGCTTCTTTATATGATAATCCTGTTTTTTGGTATGCTCTTGGCGTAGTTCGGAAAGTATTAGTTGTAAGATAGTCTACACCAGCAGTAGCATATTCTTGATGAATATCATATAGTAAGTCTGGGTTTGTCAGATTAACATCTGCAGACCAAATATGGGGTGGTAATATTTCTCCTCTACGGATAAATTCTGACCCCATAGCTCCATCTAAAAGCTTAAGGTCGGTCATAATAACTACTCTTTATCTTCTGTATTTTGGGCTGCTTTTGCAGCGGCTACAACTTTTGTTTCCATATCACGTGGAACTTCTTCATAATGACTGAATTCTTCAGAATGTATTCCTCGTCCACCAGTCAAAGAACGGAGAGTAGTAGAATATTGATACATTTCTGATTGTGGTGCTTGAGCCTTTATCAATTGAGATTCTCCCTCTGAATCCATACCTATAATCTTTCCTCTGCGACTAGACATATCTCCCATCACATCTCCCATAAAATTATCGGGTACTCTGATTTCGATATTTAAAATAGGTTCAAGTAAACATGGTTGAGCATCCATAAATGCTTCTCGAAAAGCCTGTTTTCCTGCCATCTGAAATGCAATATCTTTAGAATCTACTGGATGTTGTTTTCCATCATAAAAATCGACTTTGAGATCTACCACACGATATCCAGCTAAAACTCCATCAGTACAAGCAAAATTAACACCTTTCTCTACAGAAGGAACAAACACACGATCTACACTCTGTCCAACAAGAGAATGAGTAAATTCAATTCCCTCACCTCTTGGTTTGCTCTCAACACGCATCCATACTTCAGCAAATTGTCCTGCACCGCCACTTTGTTTCTTATGACGATATTTTGAAGATCCTTTTCCTCGAATTGTTTCTCGATAAGGAATACGTGGCTTAAATGTTTCTACATCTACATTAAACTTTCGTTTTAAGCGATCAATTGATACTTGAAGATGAAGTTCGCCCTGTCCTGAAAGTACCGTTTGATGAAGTTCGGGGTCTACTCTATAAATGAATGTTGGATCTTCTTCATGAATTGTAGATAAACCCATGGCGATTCTTTCTTCATCTCCTTTTGACTTTGATCGTATTCCTAAATGGATATTAGAGTTAGGAAGTTTAACTGAAGACAATTTAACTTTATTACTTGGTCCTGTTAATGTATTGCCTGTATGAGTATCTTTTAATTTCACAACTGCTCCAATATCACCTGCATTCAAACTAGAAACACTAGTACGATCTTTTCCGTTCATCAAAAACATTTGTCCAAAACGTTCTGAATTACCTCTAGTTGTATTATGAAGATCCATTCCAGTAGATACAGAACCAGAATAAACCCTAAAAAATGAAAGTTCACCAACATGAGCTTCACTTATTGTTTTAAAAACATGAACAACAGGTGCACTTCCATCTAATGCCACATCAGTTGTTTCTCCAGAATTAACATTTTCTGCATGAATTGTAGCACGATCAACCGGAGAAGATCCATATTTAGATATAAAATCCATAAGTCTCGCTGCACCAATATTTTCAGTTGCTGCCGAACAAAATACAGGTATAAAAACCTGATCTTGTATTGCACGATGTAGTCCCTCTCTCATTTCTTCTTCAGATAAACTCCCTTCTTCGAAAAATTTTTCTAGAAGTGTGTCATCTGATTCTGCTACATATTCGATTAACTCTTCGTGTAATGCTTTAATTCTTTCTTGCCATTCTTCTGGCAATTTTTCTTCAGAATATTTTCCGCTTCCATCTGTACTATAAGTAATTAATTCACTTCTTAATACATCAACAACCTGATTAAATCCAGGACCAGCATTGACTGGTAGTTGTAAAGGGAATACATTAGAACCAAAATTACTTTTTGCTTGCTGTAAAATTTTATCAAATTGGGTATGCTCTCTATCTAGACCATTAATTACTATAATTTTTGGTAATTTATAATTGCTAGCATAATTCCACACCTGCTCTGTCCCGACCTCAATACCATTTACCGCATGAACTACAATAACTGCAGAATCAACTACTGCTAAGGAAGATATCGCTTCTCCAATAAAATCAAGATATCCAGGAGTATCTATTAAATTAAATTTTATATCATCCCACTCTAAATGAAGGGGTGAAGAATGAATCGAAATCTGACGTTGATGTTCATCGTGGTGATAATCAGAAATAGTAGTTCCTGATTCAACTGATCCGATTCGGTTAATTTTTCCACTTCGAGAAAGCATTGCCTCTGAGAGCGTTGTTTTTCCTGAACCACCATGCCCAACAACGGCAAAGTTACGAATGTCTTTGGCTGCGTAATTTTTCATACTATTCCTCCTTTACAGTATCTTCTGATTTGTCAACTTCAGATGAAGCTATTTTATCAACAATTTTTTCTAATGCTGTTTTTCTAGGTCCTGTTATCTCGTCAAAAGAACCTTGTGCAGTCTTAAGCTGCTTACTATGTTTGTCAAATTCTGACAACATATTATCCCATTCAAGCTGAAATTTCTTCATATTATCAATAATTTTATTTGTAGATTTCTCAATCTTAAAATTATCTATTGCCGTTGTAAGTAGATTCAAGATTCCATACAATTCAGATGGACCTACAAGTAACATTTTTCTTTTTGAAGCATAATCATATAAATCGTCAAATTCTTCTCTTACAAAATTCAAAACTTGCATATTGGGTATAAATATCAGCACAAAATTTATACCACCATCATGTTCAATATAATCTTTTTTTGCACTTTCAATTTTCCTTAAAAGAGCTCTAATATTTTCTTTAAAGTTTTTCTTTGCAATATCTTCTTGAGGCGACTTAGGATCACATTGAATCATTTCATGATAATTATCTAATGGAAATTTTGCATCAAGATGCACATAACCGCCTTTAGGAAAATAAAATGTAAAATCTGGTCTAGAATCTCCAAATGGTTTTTGTTTATCCCAAGACTTTCCTTCGCCTCCTTCTAATCCTATCCATCCAATAATCTTTTCAACTACATATTCTCCAAGCGCTCCTCTTGTTTGATTTGTTGTAAAAACTCTTTCAACATTGGTTATTCTTTTAATCATATCTCTATAATTATCTGTTGAAGATGTAGATGCTTGCTTAGCCGATTCTTTTAATCCGCCTAGAGATTCTAGAACGCTTTTTAGAGTATTATTGGTATCAGAAAATTTATCTTTTAAATCTTCGGAGCTTGAATCTGATACAGCTTCTAATATTTTATTCGAAAAATAAATTATCACAGCACCTAAAATTCCTAAGACCAATGTAAGGCCAATTAAGATTGTTCTAGTTTCGATCATAATAATTCTTTTTCTTTTAACATATTTACCAAATCATCTTCATGATAATTTACAGTATAAGTTTTATAATTGTCTGCCCTTAAATGAAAAAGAGTCTGACTACCAACCTTTAATCCGTAACAATTCTCTAAGATATATCTATAGAATGATAATTGGAGTGAATAGTGTACAAAGTTACAATCATCTAAGTGTTGAGTAGCATTTAAAATACCTTTTTTATTTCCAAAAGACTCTTGGTTAATACGTTTATTTGTTTTCCAATCAACCAAATGATATGTATTCTGTTTTTTATTGTATACTAATACATCGATTGTCCCAGCAACACCCAATTCTTTCGAATAAACAATTACCTCAGAGTAAAATGTATTATCTGGATTCTCCTGTTTCTTTTTTAACCATCTTGCTCCTACATTAGCTAATGCATTTTTTGGTTCTATCCCTTCTTTAATAAACAATTCTAATTCATTATGTACAATCGTACCTCGTTCTGCACCTTTACGCCATTCTTTTATAACATCATCAACTGTTCTATCTATATATTTTGGATGTTCACTAATCAATTTTTTTGCTGTTTTCTCTTGGTCAAATTTTCGGAAGAATTCATGAATAAACTCAGTCACACTTGCAAAACGGAATTCAGGATCATCTAGCAATTGATAAGTATGAGTTCCATGATCAAGAGATATATTATTTGAAAATAAAGAATTCATTTTTTTAGTTTATTTACTCTTCTTCTTGTAATACGTCTTTGCATGTAACCTAATGTCCAACTAATCAATAAAAGAATTGGAATAATTGCCATTTTTGGTCTAT
>CAZSGU010000011.1:0-25050 GCA_964606555.1 uncultured bacterium
CTGCTTTGGGAGCAGGGGGTCGGAGGTTCAAATCCTCTCACCCCGACAATTTTTTTAGGAACAATTTGAAAATACTCAGAACACCAGATAAGCATTTTATTCATTTAAAAGAATATCCATTTGATCCTCACTATACTACCATCAAAACGCATGATAATTCTGATTTAAGAATTCATCATATTGATGAAGGACCTAAAAATGGACCAATTCTATTGTGTATCCATGGACAGCCTGTATGGAGCTATCTTTATTTACGCATGATTCCTTTTCTTACCGAAGCGGGTATCCGTGTTATTGCACCTGATCTTCCTGGGTATGGTAAATCAGATAAACCAGCTGCTAGGGAAGATTATAGTTATCAACGACAAGTGGATTGGATGAGCCAGTGGCTTCAAAAAAATGATTTTTCCAATGTAACTCTCTTTGGACAAGATTGGGGTGGGCTGATTGGATTACGAATGGTTGCAGATAATGATGCACGATTTGATCAAGTGTCTATGGGGAATACAGGCTTGCCTTATAATCCAGATGTTCCCGAAGATCTTGTAAAAAAAGTAAAAGAATTCAGGGATGACCCAAAACCACTTACCATGATTAATTTTTTAAAGGGATTTATCAATACAGGCAATTCACAAGAAGAATATCTTCTTGCTTTTGCTCATTGGCAAAAATATTGTTGGGAAACCAAAGATTTACCTGTTGGCATCTTTAATTCGATGTCCATGGAAAGAAGAAATAAAATAGAATTTTCCTTAGAACAATTCATGGACAAACTAGGGTTAAGAGATATATATCCCTTTCGAAGTACACTTAGCAAAGCATATGAAGCTCCTTTTCCTGATCCAAGTTTCAAGATGGGTCCTAGAGCTATGCCAAGACAAGTACCAATATTCCCTGACCGATCATTGGAAGCACAAAAAAACGCTTGGGAATATTTTTCCCAATTTGAAAAACCCTTTCTCTGCGTTTTTGCTGGTAACGATCGTATTACCAATGGAGGGGAAAAACCTTTTTTAAAAAAAGTTCCAGGTACAAAAAATCAGCCTCATGTTTTAAATATTGGTGGGGGACACTTCTTTCAATGGACACGTCCTAAGGAATTGTCGGAAGTACTCATTAATTTTGTTAAAAGAACATAAAACTAGTAGTTCTTTATTTGCTATAGGACCATTATTCACATAAATTCTTTCATGAATAAAATCGTTACCAAGTTATTATTCCTTATTATTTTATCTAGTTTACTTTTCCCACAAGACAATCAATATCCTGTAGATTTAGAGGTTGTTTCACAAATCCGTGAAGAAGGACTGAATAATTCAGATCTTCCCAATACGTTATCTTATATGACAGATGTATTAGGTGCTCGTTTGACCAATTCTGATGATATGTATCGTGCCCAAGAATGGGCAGTTGAAAAAATGCAAGCAATAGGACTAGAAAACATAGAAATAGAACCATTTATGGATTATGGTGTTAGTTGGGATAACACATATTTTAGCTTACACTTATTGGAACCAGACTATCAACCAATGCTTGGGTATCCAATTGCACATACGCCTGGAACAATGGGAAAAAAACAATTAGATACCGTCATCGCAAAGATTAGAACCAAGTCAGATTTAAAAAAATATAAAGGAAAATTAAGAGGGAAAGCAGTCTTGTCTACTCGACCACCTACTATCAATTTAGCAGTATTTCGAGATGGAGTAAAACCGTGGAGCGATGAAGAATTAAAAGCAAAAGAACAACCTCGCGAAAAACGTCCACAAGAAGAAGAATCAGGTCCGAAAGAAAAATTAATTGGTCCTGCAGATCGAAATGCTTTTTTTAAAAAAGAAGGAGTTGCAGTGATTCTAGAATCTCGTAGTGGTTGGTTAGCTGCAGTAAGAGGATTTGCTCGTCCAGGAGCAAAAAGAGATAAATATGATAGAAAAGAAACAGTAGCTCATGTGCCAGTTGTAGCAGTCACTCCAGAACATTATAACCGTATGTATCGTATTCTTGAACGTGATATTCCAGTAAAAATTGAAGTAGAGATTAAAACAACGATTGGAAATAAAAGAAGAGAAGCAAGAAATGTAATAGCTGAAATTCCTGGATCAGATTTAAAAGATGAAGTGGTAATGCTTGGTGCACATTTTGATACTTGGCATGCAAGTCCAAATGCTAGCGATAATACATCTGGTGTTGCTGTAATGTTGGAAGCAGTACGTATTTTAAAAACAATAGGAGTGCAACCAAGAAGAACCATCCGTATTGCTTTATGGAGCGGTGAAGAACAAGGATTACATGGATCGCGCAAATATGTAGAGAAACATTTTGGGGATGCCGATAATCCTAAACCTGATTATGAAAAATTTTCGGTTTATTTTAATCAAGATTATGGTCCAGGACTATATCGTGGATTTTATCTTCAAGGCAATGAGAATGCACGCGATGTATTTACTTCTTGGACGAAGCCTTTCAATGATTTAGGAATGACTACAATCTCTCCACAATCTGTTGGAAGTACAGATCATATTCCATTTCATCGCCGTGGTCTTCCAGCATTCCAATTCTTACAAGATAGAGTTGGAGGAACAGGTGGGCATACGAATTTAGATTTCTATGATACGCTACCTGTTGAAGATTTAAAGAAAAATGCCGTGATTGTTGCTGCATTTGTATATCATGCAGCCATGATGGATGAAAGAATTCCTCGTCAATGAGCTTTTCTATGCCAATGGTGGGATTGGGTACTTGGCTTATTTCCAATGATGAAGTATCTAGAGTAGTAACCGATGCTCTAAATTTGGGTTATAAACATATTGATACAGCCCAAGTGTATCAAAATGAATCTGGTATTGGAGAAGCAATTTCAAAAATACCTATTGAAAGAAATAAATTTTTTATTACAACCAAAATGTGGCCAGGTATGATTGGTGATGAAACATTCCAAGATTTTAAAGGAGCAATGGATGCCTGTGATCAAAGTCTGCAGATGTTACAATCAGATTATATTGATTTGTATTTAATTCATAATCCGTTTGGAAAAGATCGTCGATTAGAACAGTGGGAAGCATTGGTTGAATTACAAAAACAAGGCAAAGTAAAAGATATTGGAGTTTCTAACTACAATGTTAAACATATTCAAGAAATTGAACATGCTAATCTTCCCATGCCTGTTGCAAATCAAATTGAGATACATCCTTATCATATGATTCCAGATCCATTACAAGCATATATGGTAAAACACAATATTTTACCCATTGCGTATTCTACCTTAGCACCACTTCCTAATTGGCGTAAGGGGTCACGCTGGAATTCCAAACCTGAAGCAATGAAAAATGATCCATCTATTCCTTTTTTAGAACTTGCAAAGCAATACAATGTCTCGGTTGCACAGTTATTGCTAAAATGGAGCCTCCAGAATGGATGGCCAATTTTACCTAAGACTACTTCTAAAGAACGTTTAAAAGAAAATTTAGATTTAGAGTTTACTATTTCAAGTGAAGATATGAACCACATTTCTACTGCAAACAAAGACCAGTCGCTAGCATGGCAGGAGAAATTTGATCCACTGGATGTTGAATAAGGAATATAAATTATGAGTTATGAATATCGACCTTTAGTTGGGGAAAATTATCGCTATAATGTAGACAGCGAAAAACCTTTCAAAATTAGCAGAACTAAAATTGAATTATTTTATAATTGTCCTAAATGTTTTTTTAAACAAGTTAAATTAGGTCTTCGAGAACCTCCTATGCCTTCCTGGGCTATTAATAGCGCTGTGGATGCATTATTGAAAAAGGAAATGGATTATTGTAGAAAAGAAGATAGACCGCATGGGATTTTCAAAGATAATAAGCTAAATATTAAACCATTCCACCATAATGATATTGAAAAATGGCAGAATCCTTTTACTGGCATCCAATTTTTGGATGAAGAACATAATTTTTTGTTATTTGGTGGTGTTGATGATATAATGGAAGATGAAAATGGACAATTAGTAGTTGTTGATTTTAAAGCAACAGCAAAAGCTGCTGAAATTCTTTCACCATCTAATGTTTATAATAATGGTGCTCCATATAAAAGACAGCTTGAAATTTATAGTTGGTTACTTCAAAAGAACAATTTTGATGTTTCTTCAACAGGATATCTCTTGTACTATAATGGTGATGCGAGCAAAGCTTATCTAGGTAAAGAAATGCATTTTAGAAGAACACTAGTCCGTTTTGAGTTAGATACAGAATGGATTTCTCCTATGATAAATGATATGCATGCATGTCTTCAAGAAGATCAAATGCCATCCCAATCTGAAGGATGTGAAGAATGTTTGTATCTAGAAACTGCTTCTAAACTTTAAGTTCAATTTTTTCTATTTCATCCCGTTCGGTTTATTAAATGTATAGATAATATCTATCTTATCTGATTGAGATATACCTCCAGGATTTAATCCAGGTTCTCCTTCTGGGATTTCTGCATTTAATTCTTCATAATAACTTACCCAGTGTACAAACGGCGTATCTGTATTGGGTTCATTAAAAGTCATTGGATTAATAGCAAATAAATTTTGGGTGGAATCTGCCATTTCAAATCCTTTATAGATTACTTCTGAACAGTAATATGTATCATCAGTTAGGTCAAAAATATAATCATACGGTTTTCCAAAGATATGATTTTCAATATAGGCAATCGCATCTGAAATCATATACTGATAATCATTTTTTAATCTTCCAACAATTACCCGATTATCACGATCAAGAAATTCATCTAATGGTGTTTTAATAACCCCATCTCCAATCGCTTCTATAACGAATATTTGACTAAAATCTTTTCCTTGGATTTCTGTAATAATACCACAATGGGATAGTTGAGCACCATTATATCCGGATGTAACTGCTTCAATTGCATCACAGGGTGGACCACAATCTAAGTCTTGAAAAATAATATCTCCTACTTTAAAAGAAGTTTGAGGATACATTTGACTAAGAGTGATTAATATGGCAACAACAAAGAGCGCTAATTTATTATTGAATGAAGACATTAAGTATGATCACAGATTTTAATCTCTTTTCCTGTATATTCATATCTTTCAAGATCAGGCCATGCTTTTGCAACATCATGCCAGTTATCAGATTTTCCAAAATCAGTTTCACGTCGTTTCATACCAACTTGGTATTCTTCTTCAGAATTAAACCATAACTCTGCCATTCCGCAACATCCCCCTTCAATATCTTCTTCAAAGAAAGTAAGTACATATTTAACTGGCTCTAACACTTCTACCATATGGGGGGCATGAATATTTTCCCAGTGATCAAAAAAATTAGAACGTTTAATATTGGTTCTGTTTTGAATAAAAAGTACTTTTTTTATCATTAAATGCTCCTTACAAGTTGAAACTAACATCTTTTTTTTATTTAAACATTATTATTTACTTATTACATTGCATTTTACTGTAAATATTTTGTACAAATAGGAGAATTATATGTTTAGAAAAAGTTTCACTATGTTATTTATGTTATCATTGGTGTATTCTCAAGTCAATGTGGATAAATTCAAACAATTAAATGAGGATATTACAACACCAAATACTTATCGAACTGCTTCAGGGTATCCAGGCCATGACTATTGGCAGCAAGAAGCAGATTATGTCATGGATCTTACTATAGATGATGAAAACCAAATACTTTATGGAGATGAAACAATTACTTTTCATAATAATTCACCTGATCAGCTTAGTTATTTATGGGTGCAATTAGATCAGAATGTTCGAGCATTAGATTCTGATAGTTATAAAATTCAATCCTCTGGCGATTTCGGGGCGCAACGCGGTAGAGAAAAAGTAATGGTAGGAGAATCTATTCCTTTGAATACACTCAAGAATTTCTACAGAGATTTTGATGGTGGATTTAAAATTGAGCATGTAAAAGATGGACTAAATAGAGATTTACCATATATCATTAATAAAACAATGATGCGCATAGATTTACCAACACCATTACGTGCAGGACAATCTTATAAGTTTAAAATTAAATGGTGGTATAATATCAATGATCATATTAGAGATGGTGGAAGATCTGGATATGAATACTTTGAAGAAGATGATAACTATATCTATACCATCGCACAGTTCTTTCCACGCATGTGTATGTATAATGATGTATACGGCTGGCAAAACAAACAGTTTTTAGGTAGAGGAGAATTCACATTAATTTTTGGAGACTATGATGTAAAAATAACGGTACCTGCTGATCATATATTGGGTGCTACAGGTGTATTGCAAAATCCACAACAAGTACTCACCAAAGATCAGATTGTTAGATTAGAGGAGTCCAAAACTGCTGATGAACCTGTCAAAATTGTTACAAATTCTGAGGCATTAGAGAATGAAAAAACTCAATCTGAGGAAACAAAGATATGGCACTTCAAAGCAGAAAATGTTCGAGATTATGCTTTTGCTACATCAAGAAAATATATATGGGATGCTATTGGTGTTGATGTTGGTGGAAATACAGTTATGGCAATGTCATATTATCCGAATGAAGCAGAGCCTTTATGGGGGCAATATTCTACAAAATCTGTAGCACATACAGTGAGAGTCTATTCAAAGTATACTTTTGATTATCCTTATCCAGTAGCAATTTCAGCTCATATTGATAGGATGGGGATGGAATATCCAATGATTTGTTTTAATGGATATAGACCAGAAGAGGATGGAACTTATTCTGAAAGTACAAAAAAAGGTTTAATTGGGGTGATTATCCATGAAGTAGGACATTTCTGGTTTCCTATGATTGTTAATTCAGACGAAAGACAATGGACGTGGATGGATGAAGGTTTAAATTCGTTTATGGATGATATAGCAGGTAGAGAATGGGATACAGAATTATTCCATCCTTCAAAAAATACTGAATATATCGTTAGATATATGAAGGGCGATAAATCAAATATTATGCCAATTATGACTAATTCAGAATCAATATATCAATTTGGAGCAAATGCTTATGGGAAACCAACTCTTGCTTTAAACATATTAAGAGATACAATCATGGGACGTGAGTTATTTGATTATGCTTTTAAAGAATATTCTAAAACATGGATGTTTAAACATCCAACTCCAACAGATTTTTTCAGAATTATGGAAAATGCATCTGCAGTGGATTTAGACTGGTTTTGGAGAGGATGGTTCTTTAGCAATGATCATGTTGATTTGTCTATTGAATCTGTTGATTGGTATCAACTTGAAATGGATCCAGAAGCAAAGAAATCATATGATAAAGAGTCTGATAATAAGGATCAATATTATAGTGCAATGCTTGATGAAGAAGATATTGAATCAACAGTGACAGATCGTGATCCAGCTACTAGAGATTTTTATGATAACTATGATAAAGATCAAGTTACTAAAAGAGATAGAAAAGAATATCGTGATTTTATCGATGATTTGTCAGATAAAGAACGTGCTTTAGTAGATGAAAATGATCATTTTTATTCCGTGAAATTTTCCGATAATGACGGTATAATTATGCCAATTATTCTTGAATTTGAATATGAAGATGGAGAAAAAGAAGTTATTCGAATTCCAGTTGAAATATGGAGATTTAATAGAGGAGAAGTAACCAAAGTCTTTAAGACAGAAAAACCTATTAAAAATATGACATTAGATCCATTTTTTGAGATTGCGGATGTTGATAGAGGGAATAATCATTGGCCTGAGAAAGTACAACCGACACGATTTGAAACATTTAAATCTTCTGGTTGGGGTGGAAGTAAGAATCTAATGCAACGCGTACGCGATGATGCTCCAAGTCCAGATACTTCTGAATAAAAAATGAATTATATTTCAAAGGCAATAGGTTCAATATTATTATTGAGCATAGTTTTTGCACATCAGTTTTTTATTTCTACGACTGATATACAATTCAAACCAGAAGAAAAAAGAGCTGAGATTACCATACAAATTTTTACACATGATATTAATCTTTTGCTAGAGAATGCGAATTACAAAACAGTAGATTTAGGTACTAAAAAAGAAAGTGATAGTATTGATATCTTTCTAGTCAATTACTTGTCTGATAATTTTGTTATTCAAGATTATAGATGGAAATATGTCGGCAAAGAAGTTGGGGAAGACTATACCCTTTTCTTTTTGGAAATTGAAGATTTTTCTTTATCTCCTAAAATTGCTATTCTGAATTCATTATTTATGGATTTGTATAATAAGCAGCGTAATATTGTAAATTTTTATAGTGGAGAAAATATTCAATCTGCTAGTATGACTAATACACAACCAGTATTTTCGTTTAATTTTTAGAGTCTAATCTATATCCGGTAATCCAAATAATAATGGCCCCACCCATCATTGCAAGACATAATAATTGTCCCATACTTAGGTTAAGTAAGATAAAACCTAAATGAGCATCTGGTTCTCGGAAATACTCGATAAAGAAACGAAAAAATGCATATCCAAATACATATAATCCACTATTAAATCCTTGAAATCTGTTTTTAAACAATTTGATTATACAAAACAATATAATACCTTCAAAAAATGCTTCATATAATTGTGAAGGATGCCTTAATTGATAATCTCCAGAATTTGGGAAATACATTCCGATGGATGCTTCTGTCACTCGACCATATAATTCTCCATTGATAAAGTTTCCAATTCTTCCAAAGAAATAGCCTAAAGGAATTGCTGGTGTCATAAAATCTGCAATGGTGTATAAGTGTAATCCTTTTTTTCGTCCATACATCAACATTGCAATAAGAACACCAATTAAGCCACCGTGATAGGACATACCTGCAATACCAGTAAATTTCCATACTCCATTTTGGATAGAAAAAGGAAGAAGAATTTCTAATGGATTTTCTAAATAATATTCAAAATTATAAAATAAAACATATCCAAAACGTGCTCCAAGAATTAATGCAATAAAACACCATGATAACAAGTCTTCAAATTCTGATAAAGTTAATTTTGTGAATTTGTTATTATTGATTTCTTTTCTACAGAGAAGATATACAACACCAAATGCGACAAGATACATTGTCGAATACCAATAAATAGAGAATGAACCAATCGAAAGTAAGATTGGATCCATTTTTGAAGGTAAAGTTTGCCACCACAGTATAAAATCCATGCTGTAAAATACAAAAATTACTTTGTAACCTAAAAAAAATTATATAATGTAGAACAATATTATGATTCTATCAGGAAAAGAAATTATCAATAGACAAGGAAAGGATATAGTAATTGATCCTTTTAACGAAAATCAAGTGAATCCCAACAGTTATAATTTGCGATTACACAATGAATTATTAAAATATGACTCCCCTATCTTGGATATGAAAAAAGAAAATTCTGGAACCAAAATTATTATCCCAGAAGAAGGCTTGCTTCTAGAAAGTAACAAATTATACCTGGGAAGAACTATCGAATATACAGAAACAGATAATTTTATTCCTATGTTAGAAGGAAGGTCATCTGTCGGTAGATTAGGATTATTTGTTCATATTACAGCTGGATTTGGAGATGTGGGATTTAAAGGATACTGGACACTTGAAATTTTTTGTGTTCAGCCAGTTAAAATCTATTCTGGTATAGAAATTTGTCAAATTTTTTATCATTCTATTGATGGAGACTATGATTCATATGAAGGTGGGAAATACCAAGCCAACAAGGATATTCAAACCAGTATGCTCTATAAAGATTTTGATAAAAAGTAAGATTATGTCGTTTATTTTTATAAAAATGATAAAAATGTATCAAATTGTTTTATCTCCGTTTTTAGGTTCAAACTGTCGGTATCAACCGACATGTTCCAATTATGCAATTGAATCAATTGAACAGTGGGGAGTAATTCAAGGATCGGTTTTGTCATTTAAAAGAATCATAAAGTGTCATCCATGGGGTTCCAGTGGCTATGATGGAGTTCCTACCAAGCATGAGAGAACAAAAAATGAATGAAATTATTCAATATTTAACCAACAATCTTACTTTACCATTTATTTTTATTCTTGGGATGTTTCATGCGTTAGAACCTGGTCATGGTAAAACATTTATTCTTGCTTACCTTACTGGTGGTGTAATACGTATCTGGGGTGCACTCCAGTTAATTATTGCTTTAATTGTAACCCATTTTATGCTTTTTTCTTTAATGGCATATCTGATAAAACTTGGAAGTGATAGATTTCCTATTTTTCTAGAGTTCATTGGGCCTACCTTAATTATATCATTAGGTGTATACCTTCTTTATAGATCTTTAAAAGAAACTCGTCATGAAGGCGATGACGATTGTGATGATCCAGCACATTTTCATTTTAATGAATCTAAATTCTCTAGTCCTATTGTGACTGGATTTGTTGCTGGATTGATTCCATGTCCATCAGCTGTAGGAGTAATATTAATTGCAGGTATGACTTTCAGCGGTCCAGCACTTTATTTCAGTATTCTTACTTATGTTTTAGGAATTGCATTTACTTTAATTGGTATTATTCTGTTATTCCTATTTTTTAAAGAAAAAGCACAGAATCAACTTAATGCTGTTAACAAAAAATTCAATACAAATCTAATCGCCGCATTTTTGATTATTACGATAGGAGTTTTATACTTATTAATGAATTTGTTGGGACCAGGACACCAACATTAAAGAACATCTATCCCAAATTTCTTTAACAACGCTACTAGTGCAAGAAATAAAGAAACCATAATTACTAATGCAACAATCATACTAAAACCAAAAGATAAATTTTTCTTTAGTAAATATGGGAATATGATAAAAAAAGACAAAGAAAGTAGTGTCATCCACAGTATACTATAAGAAAATGTAGCTATACGATCAGTATCTTTTGTATCAACATATAACCACATAATTGTTAATAGTGACATTAGTGGTAGTGATACAACAATTGATCCTAGAATAACACTTTTCTTTGCAACTTCAGAAGCAATAAAAATAATTATTGCTGATAATATAATTTTAATTGCTTCGAACATGATTTTTTGTAATTTGCGTAAATAATTTAAGAAGAAATTAAATGATGGACTTGAATAATATTTATATTGGATTTGCCTTAGCTACTTTTGCCGGTCTGAGTACAGGAATCGGAAGTTTTCTAGGATTATACTCGAAATTTGAGAATAAGAGATTACTATCACTGGCACTTGGATTTTCAGCTGGAGTAATGATTTATGTTTCTTTTATGGAGCTTCTTCTACTTTCTTTTGATTCATTAGGAGGACTATATGGGGATACTTCTGGAAAATTAATCGGGGTTACCGCATTTATAATGGGACTATCAATTATGTTCTTTATTGATCAATTATTTGACCATCATTCAATAGCTGATTTTATTTCACGATCTTCCAATAAAGATGAATCATTGTTAGTACGTACAGGATTATTTTCTGCACTTGCTCTAGCTATTCATAATTTTCCAGAAGGGTTTGCAACATTCACAGCTGCAGTATATGACCCAACTGTTGGAGCAACTCTTGCAATTGCTATTGCAATCCATAATATTCCTGAAGGATTAGCAGTTTCAGTTCCTATTTATTATGCTACTAAGAATAAAAGTAAAGCATTTTGGATTTCTTTTGCGTCAGGTCTTGCTGAACCTGTTGGTGCATTAATTGGATTTCTGATTTTTCGTACTGTATATAATGAAGCATTGTTCGGAGTATCTTTTGCTCTTTGTGCTGGTATTATGATTTATGTATCTTTAAACGAGCTATTACCTGTATCAAAAGAGTATGGAAAACCTAGCGATCCTATTATAGGCGTGACTGCTGGAATCATTGTAATGGCAATAAGTTTAATATTAATGTATGCCTAGCTATCTTATAATAAACTTGTAATTTCTTCAGATAGAGGTTTTACTTTAGAATTAAAAAATCCAACCAATTCACCTTTTTCATTGACCAAATATTTACAAAAATTCCATGTTGGTCGTTGTGCGTTCCACCCATTGAAATCTTTATTTGTTAACCATTGATATACTGAACTTTGTTTTTTGCCTTTTGTGGTAGTTTTTTCAAACATTGGAAATGTAATACCATAATTTGTTTCACAGAATTCTTCAATTTCTTCATTGCTTCCAGATTCTTGATTAAAAAAATCATTTGCTGGAAACCCAAGAACAACAACTTTATTTTGATAAATATCTTGAAGTTTTTGAAGGTCTTCATATTGATAAGTATATCCACATTCTGATGCAACATTTACTATTAATATTTTCTTATTTTTATATTGATCAAAATTGATTTTTTCTCCATCAATAGAAATAGCTTCTAATTCATAGAAACTTTTTTTTGGAGCAATATTTTTTGTGTTTAAGATAATATTTTTTGCTTTGAAACTGCTAACAAATAGTGCTCCAATACCTATGGCAAAGATTAATAGTAAGTATGGTAATATTTTTATCATTATGATTATATTGTACCATGTTTTTGGTGAAAAAAGAAGAATTATCTGATACAGCACAATGGATTGCAAATCATTTTGAGCAAATATTTATTATTTTTTGTATCTTTTGTGTCTTTGGATCTTTATTATTTTTTTTAAGGTTATATAGGAATCGATATCACGAATGAAGAATTATTTATTACCAATCGTATTTTTAATGATTTTATCATGTGAGAAGACAGAGGCGTCGCTTCCACCTCAAGAAGAAGAAAATTCAAATGTATCTCAAGAATCTTCACCTCAAACAACTAATGTGCAGACTCAAAATATTATTTTTCGTGATGCTCAAGGAAATATCCTAACAGAAAGCCAAAAAGATAGTATAGTTCAAAATACACAAGGCTTACAAGCATTAAGAAGTTTTAACAACAATAATACAGAATATATTTTATTTAAAACTTTTGATGATTTAAGAGGCTTTGTTCCAGATGATGTAATTGACAACCTAATCAAAGAAGATAAAATACGAAAGAGCGGAGGACAGGCACAAGTTTTGAGGCAACGTTTGCTAGATAAATGGCAAAATCAACCATTGCCTGATAAGAAATTTTCTTTAATGAGTGGAGAAGAGAAAAGTTTTTCTGATTATTTAGGGTCAACGCTTGTGGTAAATTTTTGGTATATGAATTGTGGACCATGTCTTATTGAGATGCCTGCATTAAATCAATTAGTTGAGGATTATAAAGAGTCTGATATCAATTTTTTGTCATTTACTTTTGATAAAAAAGAAGATTTAGAAATTTTCTTTAAAAATACAGAATTCAATTATATACATGCACCAGTTGATCTAAATTTTATGTATGGTTTTGATATCAATGTCTACCCAACACATTGGATTGTAGATGAAACTGGAGTTATCAGAGATTTAATCGTTGGGACTTCATTAAATATCTATGATCAATTATCTTCTTTAATTGAAAAAAATAAAAAATGAATTTTTAATCAATTATTCGTTTTGTAATATCTCTTATGACAATTAAACAATTCCTATCTGTTATCGTTTTCTCAACTTTTCTATTTGCGCAAGGACATGTAGTGCTTCCTGGCCAGAATGGGATTATAGCTTCTTTCGAGTACGATAGAAGTGTAGATTTTTTTGGTGAGGGTGATTTTCTAAGAGATAATTACAATAATTCAGTAAATGTTGGGTATGTTTATAATGGATTATTTGGAATAGATTTTTCTTATGGATATTCATTTTTTAATAGTAAAAATGAATATGATGTTGCAGAAGGGGAGTTTGATTTTTCTGGTGATTTTCGATCAAATAATCCTGATTTAGGCGATCAAGGATTTTCATTGGGTTTTACTTATTACTTGAATAATAATGCCAATATGCCTGTCGATATGTTATTTGGTTTAAGATATGGAGCAAATGATTACGATAGCGATACGTTAGATGCGTTAGATCAAGACTTTCACAAAAAATATTATACTGTTCAAGTAGGTGCATATAAGAATCTTGAAACGAGTGCACAATTTCGTGTAGTACCAACTTTGACATTAAACTTGATTAATGAAAAAAATATTCACAAAGAAATAGTAATTGAAGACGATATTGCTACCGATGAAACAATTTCAAGTACAAAAAGCCATACCAACGTTCAGTTTGGTTTTCCAATTGTATTTGATCAAGGAACAGTATTAAGACAATCAGTCAATACACAGTTTATTGTTGAACCAACCCTATCTAGAGTTTTTGGAGAAACACATTTTGGGTTTAAAATAAGTTTTTTGTTTAATAATTAATTAAGAGTATTATTGGCTTCTCAATTCAATATTCATAAAGATGTTTCTAAAGCCGAGACATTACCTGCATCATTTTACAGAGATGCATCCATATTCGAGAGAATGAAAGACCAAATTTTTTTAAAATCTTGGCAATGGATTGGAGATCAATCATTAGTAAAATTGCAAAAATCTTTTCATCCGTTTGTATTATTAGATGGTTATCTCACTGAACCAATGTTACTTACGCATGATAATAGTGGGAATATCAACTGTCTTACTAATGTCTGTACGCATAGGGGGAATATATTAGCAATATCGTCAGGAAAATCAAATAAACTAACATGCAATTATCATGGAAGGTCTTTTAAACTAGATGGGAAATTTGAGTCAATGCCTGAGTTTGAAAAAACCAAAGATTTTCCAAGACCTTGTGATAATTTGTATCAATTTCCTTTAAAAAAATGGGGCCCATTTTTATTTGCTGGACTTAATCCTTCCTTTGATTTTCAAAAAGTAATTGATGTAATGGATCAACGTGTAGGATTTTTATCATTAGATAAATTTTCATTGGACAATACCTTATCTAAAGAATATTTAGTTCATGCTCATTGGGCTCTGTATTGTGATAATTATCTAGAGGGGTTTCATATTCCATTTGTGCATCAAGGATTGAATAAAGTATTAGATTATGGTAGTTACCAAACAGAGATATATGATTACTGTAATCTTCAAATAGGATATTCTGATGACGGAGTCGAAACTTTTGATTTTCCAGAGGATCATATGGATTATGGTAGCAACATAGCTGCATATTATTTTTGGGTATTTCCTAATATGATGTTCAATTTCTATCCTTGGGGATTATCAATTAATATTGTTAAGCCTATTGATATTAATACGACTAAAATATCATTTTTGAGTTATGTTTATGACAAAAATAAGCTTCATAAAGGCGCTGGAAACGATTTAGATAAAGTAGAGAGGGAAGATGAATTTGTTGTTGAAAATGTGCATAAAGGAGTGCGTTCTTCTTTTTATAAAGCTGGTAGATTTTCTCCTACTAGAGAATTAGGTGTTCATCACTTTCATAGGTTGCTTGCTCAGTTTCTAAAATAAGAGCTGGGATGGATGGATTCGAACCATCATCCTCTGCGTTAACAGCGCAGTGTCTTGCCATTAGACCACATCCCAAAATAGTTGAATATCGTTCGAATTTACCAAAAAAGAAAGCGGGAGATTCAGGCTTCATGATTAACATTACTTGGTCGATTTAAAAGAGATATAATCTAATATGTTATCAAGTTTGAGAACAATCCCCCGCCTCAACTAACTCATATTGACCTTTAAATTTTATAGCTTTGTTTTTAAAAAAACAAGCAAAAACCGACTGGTCGGTTTATTTTTTTTACATAATAGAAATTTTATATCAAAAATCAGGAAAGGGTTTGCAGCCGGTAGGGGAATCGAACCCCTGTTGCATGGATGAAAACCATGAGTCCTAACCACTAGACGAACCGGCCAAAAAAACGTAGCTAATTTAGCTTCTGACTAATGAATTTCCTATCAATTTACATCAAGAATATCTAGCAATTCTCCATTTTCATGTAATTCTGCTGTAATGTCTGCTCCTCCAATTAATTTGCCTTTGACAAATAGTTGTGGGAAAGTTGGCCATCCAGATAATTCAGATAAATCAGGTCTCATTTGGGGATTTTCTAGAATATTTACATCTTTGTAATGAACTCCGTAATGATTAAGGATTTGAACTACAGTATTTGAGAAACCGCATACTGGTGCGTCTTTGGTTCCTTTCATAAATAGAACAATAGCATTTTCATCTATAATTTTTTTAAATTGTTCTTTAAAATTCATGTCTTAATTTATCATATAAAGGCGAAAGAATAACAATGAAATTATTTTCTTGGAATGTTAATGGTGTACGAGCTATTGAGAAAAAGGGCTTCCTTGGTTGGATGTCTTCTACATTGCCAGATGTTCTCTGTATACAAGAAACAAAAGCTAAATTTGAACAATTACCAGATACTCTTCAGGAGATTGATGGTTATTATTCTTATTGGCATTCAGCTGAGAAATTAGGGTATAGTGGAGTAGCAACATTCTGTAAAGAAGAACCTTTACATGTTCAGTATGGACTAGGAATTGATAAATACGATCAAGAAGGCAGAGTCTTAATCACAGAATTTGAAAATTTTTTACTCTATAATATTTATTTTCCTAATGGTCAAAAAGATGAATTTAGATTGCAATATAAGCTAGATTTCTATAATGATTTACTAGCAATTCTTAATGATCAAGTTGAATCAGGCACTAATGTTGTTGTTGCTGGAGATTGGAATACTGCTCATAAACCAATTGATTTAGCAAATCCAAAAGCTAATGAAAATTATTCTGGATTTTTACCGGTAGAACGAGCACAACTTGATGAATATGTTGAACATGGTTATGTAGATTCATTTAGATTGTTCCATGATGAACCTAATCGATATTCCTGGTGGACCTATCGTCACGGTGCTCGAGAACGAAATATTGGTTGGAGAATTGACTATTTTTTCACAAATCAAGAGTTTGCTAATCAGATAACAAATGCTGATATCCATGAAAATGTAATGGGATCAGATCATTGTCCTGTATCTTTAGAATTATCTGATAATCTCTAGAATTGAAAAATATAGACTTGCGGTATGTCCTACTCTTTCATTATTGAGGCTATCTGGGAATTGAACAATAACTGAATCCTTTATTTCTCTATCGTAAGGATTAAAGTCATATTTTTTGAATTGGGAATCAAATTCTTTTATATTTTGCCATCTAATAAGATGATTTGGAAATCCATTCTCAAATTCATTGTTAAAACTATTCAAATTTTCTGGACATCTATCAAATTTTCTTTCGTAATAATTTTTTGAACTCCAAGGAACTTTATTGGTATCAATGTAAAGAGGAGTGGCAATAATATTGAATTGGACTATGTGGTTAGGAGTAAATGATTTATTTGCAAACATTGTTACAATACCGCCCATACTATGTCCAACGATATCCCATTTTTCAACATCAGGATTTTCACTAATTAGATTAGTAATGATTACAGCAAATTCTTTACCAACATCACTGGGACAACGATTCCAATCATATTTATAAAAAAAAGTTCTATAGTTTTCTTCTACCAACATATTAAATGGTCTAACCCATTCGTGATGTATTCTCATCCAGTATGGTGGGTAATAGCCATGGATTGCAATGATTGCTTTGTTGTTTTTGTTCTCAACAATAGTAGAAAGTCCATCTGGTAAATTGATTATATCTTTTTGAGAGTTATAAATATCTTGTGCAGAAACATTATTTACAAAAAATAGTACAAACAGTAGTGAAATTAGTCTTTGATTTATCATTGTATAATACTGAAATTGCGAAAATGAGTTTTAAAATACAATTGGTAAAAACAGATGATGATTACCAAAAAATTTTAGCTGTTAGAAGAAAGGTTTTTATTGAGGAACAGAATGTTTCTGAAGATATAGAAATTGAACATGAAAAAGAAGCAGTTCACTTTTTAGCGCTTGATAATAATGATTGTGTTGGTACAGGACGATGGAGAAAGACAGATATAGGTTTTAAATTGGAACGATTTGCCGTTTTACAACATTTAAGAGGAAAAGGTATTGGAAAAGAACTTGTGAACTTTATTTTAAATCAATTACCTGCTAATCAAACAATCTATCTACATGCCCAAGAGGATGTCATAAAATTTTATCAAAATTTGGGATTTGTTATTATTGGAGATAAATTCCTTGAGGCTGATATAGTTCATTCGAAAATGATCTACAAACAAAAAAATAATAAATCCATCTAAATGAACCAAAAATCTCATATTCGTTTGATTAAAATTGTTTCAGCTTATTGGCCACTTCTAGTTTTGTCTATTATTGCTGCCATCTTTTTTGTCGTGTTTAATAGTGCATCTATCTGGATTACTGCTACTATGATAAACAATGTTCTGATTGATTTTAATGATATGATTGCGGAGAACGTTCGTTTAATGAGTTTGGAAAGTTTATCTGCTAATGATAAATTGAAACTCTTTTCTAATCAATTACTTCTGAAAGATTCTGCAATTGAAACGATGTCTGCAGTTTGTATTGCACTTGTTGTTGTATTTGGTATAAAAAATATTGCCCTTTATATGAAAAATATTACTATTTCTGTGGTGCAATTTCGATTAATTACTGATTTAAGAAATAAGCTCTACGACCATTTACATTATCTTTCATTATCTTATTTTAATAAAAATAAATCAGGTGAATTAACTGCGATTCTCGTCAGCGATGTAGATAATATGAGAAGTGCTCTATCTACTAGTTTTCAAAAATTGTTTGTAGAACCAATTAATATTTTAGCTTTCCTAACATTGCTTTTTATTATTAGTCCAAAATTAACAGCGATTGCAATTTTAGTAGTTCCGATTAGTGGTGCAATTATTTTTGGTATTGCACGAAGCATTAGAAGAAGAGCAGCACGATCACAAGCAAAGCTTGCAGGAATCACATCGATTATTGCAGAAACTTTAAGCTCGATAAGAATTGTTAAAGCGTTTGTTATGAAGAACTATGAATTAAGACGATTCTATGCTCAAACGCAAAAATATTATGAATTAATGCTAAAAAAAGATCGTTTACGTTTACTTTCTTCTCCAATTACTGAGACTGTTGGTGCATCACTTGCTGCTTTACTTCTTTTTATTGGAGCAAGAGATGTTCTGGTGACCCAATCAATTAATTCTGAAGATTTTATAAGATTTATTTTATTATTATTTAGTGTATTAGGTCCAATAAAAAGCTTAGGAAATGTTTTTAATGAATTACAAAATGGGTTAGCATCTGCCGATAGAGTATTTTCTATTCTTGATATTAAATCTGACATTAATGATATAGAAAATGCAGTTAACTTAAATCACTTTGAAAATCATATTGCTTTCAAAGATGTAAGCTTTCATTATGACGAATCCTCTCAAGAAGTGTTAAAGAATGTTGATTTTTCTATTAAATCAGGACAAATACTAGCGCTAGTAGGTCCTAGTGGAGCCGGAAAATCAACCTTAGTGGATTTAATCCCAAGATTTTATGATGTTACTAATGGATCAATAAACATTGATGGTAAAAATATAAAAGATGTTAAACTAGATTCATTAAGATCATTGATGGGCATTGTAACCCAAGAAACATTTTTATTTGATGATTCAGTAAAAGCAAATATTGCTTATGGCTTAGATTCTGTATCAGATGATGTAATTAAAAAAGCTGCAATTGCAGCTAATGCGGATGAATTTATTGAAGAATTACCTGAAGGATACGACACAATTATTGGAGAAAGAGGTGTCAAATTATCTGGAGGCCAACGTCAAAGAATTGCAATTGCACGCGCCATTGTGAAAAATCCACCAATCTTGATTTTAGATGAAGCAACATCATCATTAGACACAGAATCAGAAAAGATTGTTCAGAATGCAATTGAAAAATTAATGCATAATCGTACAGTTATTGTTATAGCACACAGATTATCAACAGTGCATAACGCAGATAAGATTATTGTTCTTGATAAAGGATTAATTGTGGATACTGGCACCCATGAGGAATTAATTAATAAAGATGGACTATATAAACAATTACACAATATGCAGTTTAAAACTTAAATTTCATTATGGGGAAATTGCATAATATATTAGCAAAAAAGATACCTGATTGGAGATACAATTATAAAAAATTGCTTGATCAAAAAGGTAATATTGTTATCGGAGATGTTACAATTGAAAAAGCTCTTTCAGGTATGCGTGGTGTTAAAGGATTGGCATGTGATACTTCATATGTGACTGCAGACGAAGGATTGCATATTAGAGGTACTCACATTTTAGATCTTGTTCATATTTTACCAGAGGAAATACTACATTTATTACTGACTGGTGATATTCCTGATAAAGCTATGTTAGCTGATTTGCAATCTGATCTCAAAAACAGAAATGAAGTTCCATCATATATTTGGGATATTTTAGAAAATATGCCAAAAGATTCACATCCAATGGCAATGTTTAATACAGCTATCTTATCAATGCAAAAAGAAAGTCAATTTTACAAAGCATATGATGCCGGTGTATCTAAAACAAAATATTGGCATACTACATTAGAAGATAGTCTCAATATTATTGCTAAGCTTCCTGCAATTGCTGCATACATATATAGATTGCGTTTTGATAAAGGAAAACGTATTGAGTCTAATAAAGATTTAGATTGGTCAGCTGATTTTGTACATATGATGGGATTTGATTCCGATAGTGAGATAACTAAATTAATGAGATTATATTTAATGTTGCATTGTGATCATGAGGCGGGTAATGTGAGTGCATTTAGTGCCATGACCGTTAATTCAGCATTATCTGATCCATATTATGCGCTATCAGCTGGTTTAAATGGTTTGGCTGGTCCACTCCATGGCTTGGCAAACCAAAATTGTCTAAGATTTGTTCTATCAATTAGAGATCATTTTAAAGGCTCTCCATCTGAATCAGATTTAGAGCAATTTATTTGGGACAGACTAAATTCAGGTAGAGTAATTCCGGGTTATGGTCATGCTGTATTACGTTGTCCGGATCCTCGCTTTACTGCTTTTATGAATTTTGGAAAAGAACATATTACTGATGATGAAATATTTGATATTGTAAATAAATTATTCAAAATAGTTCCACCGGTTCTCAAAGAACATGGTAAAGCAAAAAATCCATGGCCAAATGTTGATGCCGCTTCAGGTGCTCTTTTATATCATTATGGTCTCAAAGAATTTGAATTCTATACAGTATTATTTAGTATCTCTCGTTCATTGGGTATTACATCCCAAATGGTTCTCAATAGAGCTTTAGGAATGCCATTAATAAGACCAAAGTCACTACCTTTTGATGTATTAAATAGTTATTAAATGCTTAAAAAAGATAAAGTTAATTTTATCATACAAAAACTTGATGAAATCTATCCTGATGTTTCTCCTCCTTTAAAACACAACGATACTTATACGTTACTTATTGCTGTACTATTGTCAGCAAATACAACAGATAAATCTGTTAATCGTGTTACCCCAAAATTATTTAAGAAAGCAAACACACCTCAAAAGATGTCAAAATTAGATTATGAAATTATATACAACATTATTAAGCCATGTGGGTTAGGGCCTGCAAAAGCAAAAGCAATCTTAGAATTATCTAAAATTTTAGTTAAAAAATATAACAGTAAAATTCCTTCAAGTTTTGAAGATCTTGAATCTTTTCCCGGGGTGGGACATAAGACAGCATCTGTCGTGATGTCACAAGCATTTGGTATCCCTGCATTTCCAGTTGATACCCATGTTCACCGATTAATGTATCGATGGGGATTATCTTCTGGTAGAAGTGTCCAAGATACGGAGAAACAAGCAAAAAGATTATTTCCAAAGAACAAATGGAATAAATTACATTTACAAATTGTTTTTTACGGAAGAGAGTATTGCCCAGCTAGGAATTTTAATGCTAATAATTGTCCAATTACTTCAGTAGTTGGAAGAAGATCTTTATTTAAATAAATTAATAACCTCTATGACTAGCAATAATACATATCTAACAAAAGTTTTTCATTTTTGTGCAGCCCATAAGTATGGGAATTCTGAATGGTCTGATGAAAAAAATATAGAAGTTTTTGGAAAAGATTTTCGGGTACATGGTCATAATTATACATTACATGTGACAGTAAAAGGAGAATTAAATCCTGATACAGGATTTATTGTTGAATTAGAAGATCTAAAAAAGATAGTAAAAGAACATGTAATTTCAAAATTAGACCATTCTCAATTTGAAAAAGACATACCTTGGTTTCAAGGAAAGCAACCTTCTACAGAAAACTTAGTTGTTTTTATATGGGAATCTATTGCACCATATCTGGAAGACTGTGCATTGCATCGTATACGTCTAGTGGAGACTCCAACAATTTATACTGACTATTATGGACCATCGTCATGAATATTTTTCAAGAAAGATTGTACTTAATTTTTACTGCAATATTTATTGCAGCCTTGGTGTCTTGTAATTTAATATTCCAGAAATTTTTTACATGGAGTGCACTAGGAATTTCTGATTTCTTTGTTCTATCAGTTGGAATTATTGCTTATCCAATTACTTTTATTGTCACAGATCTAATATCAGAACTGTATGGACGTAGAAGAGCTAATCAAGTGGTTCTTGCAGGGTTTTTTGCAAGCGTATTTACAACAATCTTAGTTTATGTTGCAATTGCAGTTCCAACTGCAGAAATATCTCCTTTGGAAAGCGCTACTTTTAAGAAAGTATTTGGTTTATCTGGTCCAGCATTTTTTGGATCAATGGTTGCATATCTAACTGCACAATTTATTGATATAAGAATTTTTCATTTTTGGAAACGATTGACAGAAGGAAAATATCTTTGGTTGCGTAATAATGCGTCAACAATGTGTTCTCAATTTGTCGATACTTCAGTTATTTTGCTGATTCTTTGTTCAGCTGGTGTAATAGATTGGGCTCTTTTTTCTTCTTTGTTGTGGAAAGGTTGGTTATTCAAAATCTTGGTAGCACTTGTTGATACTCCAATTATTTATTTTTGTATTTGGTTATTAAGGGATAAAATACAACCAGTGAGTCATTTAGAGGAAAATTGATGTCAGATAAAGAGAAAAAAAGATTAGAAGAAATTACCAAAGAATTACTAGGGCTAATCGGAGAAGATTCTACACGCCAAGGGTTAATTAAAACTCCGAAAAGAGTAGCAGAATCTTGGAAATTTTTATCTCAAGGTTATCATCAAAATCTAAATGAGATTATTAACGAAGCAATCTTTGATGAATCTGCGAAGGATATGATTATTGTCAAGGATATTGAATTTTATAGCTTATGTGAACATCATTTGATACCATTCTATGGGAAAGCACATGTTGGTTATATTCCTAATGGGAAAATTATTGGTTTATCGAAAATTCCAAGAATTATTGATTTTTATGCACGCAGATTACAAGTCCAAGAAAGACTAACGAATCAAATTGCAACTTGTATTCAAGATCTATTAAATCCAAAAGGTGTTGCAGTTGTTATGGAAGGAAGGCATTTTTGTATGTTAATGCGTGGAGTTCAAAAACAAAATAGTATTGCATCAACTAGTTCAATGTTAGGTGCATTTAAGGATCAATCAACCACAAGAAATGAATTTTTAAAACTTGTTGAAGTAAATAAGATATAATATCATGAATAATTATGATTTAGCTATTGTAGGAGGAGGCCCTGGCGGTTACAGTGCTGCATTTCGTGCTGCAGAGCTTGGAAAAAAGGTAGCCATCATTGATGATAATAACTTGGGAGGAGTTTGTCTTAACTGGGGATGTATTCCAACAAAATCTTTGTTAAAAAATGCAGAAGTTATGGATCTTATCAATTCCTCTTCTGACTATGGAATTTCTGTAAAAGATATTCAAGTGAATTTTGATTTTATTGTACAAAGAAGTATTAAAGCGAGGGAAAGACTATCAAAAGGTATTCATTATTTGGCGAAGAAAAATCAAGTAGATTTTTATTCTGGTTTTGGAAAATTTGTCGATAATAAAATAGTTGATATAAATGGTGCTCAAATAAGTGCTCAAAATTTTATTATTGCCACTGGATCTAAACCAAAATCATTATCAAATATTAATTCTAATTCAGACAAGATTGTATATTCAAAAGATATTTTTTCAATGGATACATTACCTGCATCCCTTACCATTATTGGTGCAGGGGCAATTGGTGCAGAATTTGCTTATTTCTTTAGCAGTTTTGGTACGGAAGTTACTTTAATTGAAGCAGAAGATAGAATTTTACCAAATGAAGATAAAGAAATATCAAGATGGCTTGAAAAAGCTTTTAAGAAAAGAAAAATTAATATTTTAACCAGTACTATCGCAGAAAATATTGATGATGAAAAAATACTAATCTCTGTTGGTGTAGAAGGAAATTCTTCAGGTTTTGGTTTAAAGAATCTAGGTGTTGAAGTAACGGATAATAGTCATATCAAAGTTGATCAACATGGAAAGACTAACATTGACAATATTTATGCAGTTGGAGACGTGATTGGTCCACCATGGCTTGCCCATGTTGCTACTGCTGAAGGACTTTATGTCGCTGAATTATTATGTGATTTAACTCCAACAAAAATTGATTATAATAGTATTCCAAATTGTACTTATTGTAAACCTGAAGTGGCTTCTATTGGAAGCACCGAAGAATCTTTACTAGAACAGTCAGTGAATTTTAAAAAAGCTCATTCTTTTTTTAATGCAAATGGGAAAGCTGTTGCTGTTGGATCTACGGATGGTTTTATTAAAATTTTAGTGGACGATTCAAATCATATATTAGGTGCTCATATTATCGGATCTAATGCAACTGAAATGATTTCTGAAATTAGTGTAATTAAATCCAATAATCTTACTATTGATAATGTCTTGTCGTCTGTCCATCCACATCCGACTTTTTCTGAAGCCATTTTTGAAACATTACTACAATTGAAATAAATGGATTTTGTAGTTAAAGATTTAGGAGTATGCGATTATAATAAAGCACTCTTAAATCAAAAAAATACCAAAACAGATTTAATCAATAATTTAGGTAAGGACACCTTATTTTTATTAGAACATGATCATACTTATACATTGGGTAAAAATGCAAATCCTAATAATATTCTAAATCAAAACTGTGAACTTTTTCAAACTGATAGAGGAGGAGATGTCACATACCATGGTCCAGGACAGTTAGTTGGTTACCCTATCATTCATCTAAAGAAAA
>CAZSGU010000011.1:25150-27311 GCA_964606555.1 uncultured bacterium
ACATACCATGGTCCAGGACAGTTAGTTGGTTACCCTATCATTCATCTAAAGAAAATGGGGTTGGGCATTAAATCATATGTTTCTAAAATTGAAATATTACTAATTCATATCTTAAATGATTATGATATTGTTGCTTCTACTCGAGAAGGGCTAACAGGAGTATGGGTTAATGATAGAAAAATTGCTAGTATTGGGATTCGTGTTTCTCAGTGGGTGACAACACATGGATTTTCATTAAATGTTAATACCGATATGAGTTATTTTTCTAATATCATTTCATGCGGAATTGATAACATTGCAATGACATCTATGGAGCAAGAACTGAAAAGAAAAATCTCTATGGATGATATTAAACAATCCACAGTTGTTCATTTTAACCAATTATTTAAATAATGATTCAATCAAGATTACATAAACCAAAGATTAATATTATTACTGATGAAAATTATAAGGTAGTCAGAAAGATAGTCCACGAAAGTTATCTAAATACTGTATGTGCCGAAGCAAGATGTCCCAATATCTATGAATGTTGGAATAGAAAAACTGCAACCTTAATGATTCTTGGTGATACTTGTACTCGAGCTTGTGGATTTTGTTCTGTAAAAACTGGCAAACCTACATGGAACGATCCAATGGAACCATATCGAGTTGCCCATGCAGTAAAAAAAATGAATTTAAGACATGTAGTCATTACTTCAGTAGATCGCGATGATCTTAAAAATGATTATGGATCAAAGATATGGGCCCGAACTATTTCAGAAACAAGAAGACTCAATCCAAAGTGCACAATTGAAGTGCTTACTCCAGATTTTAAAGGACATAAAGAATCGCTAAAAAGAGTTTTTGCAGCAAATCCAGATATTTTTAGTCATAATATTGAGTGTGTTGAAAGAATTAGCAAACAAGTACGAGCTCAGGCAGACTGGAGTAGATCGTTATTCGTTCTAAAAGAATCTATTAAGTGTGGTTTGCGCACAAAAACTGGATTAATGGTCGGATTGGGTGAAACCAAACAAGAAGTAAAAGATACTATGAAACAAATTGTTGATTTAGGTGTTCAGATTTTTACAATTGGTCAATATTTGCAACCCACCAAGAAACATCTAACCGTGCAAGAATATGTTTCTAAAGAACAGTTTGAAGAGTACAAAGAATTTGGAAAAAATATAGGATTTCAGATTATTGAATCTGGTCCATTAGTGCGTAGTTCATATCGTGCAGATGAGCAAGCAAGAGCAATTTTTAATAAAAATGAATAGAATATTAACTTATAGCATAATTATTGGATTATGTTTTTTTATCTCTTATTTATCAGTTAATGGTACTAATGCCATTGCTCAGAGGGATAGTGTTAAAAATATTTCTTATAAACTTCCTGATACTTGGAATGCAGTAGAATCAGAGAAACAATTCAGGCTTCTCGAGATTACTCTAAATACAAACGAAGATTTTTCATTAGTTTTATTTAGTAATATTCAAGGGACTGCAGATCAGAATATTGAACGCTGGATTAACCAATTCAAAAAAGACGACTCTTTTAACCAAGAAAATATCATTGTTAAAAGAGATAGTTTAGATAATAAATATATTACATTATTAGAAATGTATGGTAATTATGAAGTACCCAATATGGGAAATCCTTCGCAAGAAAAAACTCTCAAAAATAATTATGGTTTACTTGGTGGAGTGATTGAATTTCCGAATAGCCTCTATTTTGTGAAAGCGGTTGGGTTAGATAGTGCAATAAGTAATAATAAAGACAATTTTGAACGATTTGTCTATTCAATTAGACTAAATTAGCATACTTGTCAGTCATTTTGGCATATTTTTTATAGATTAAAGCCTTTTTAGGTTAAATTTGTAGTAAGGCACGGTTTTTGCAACAATAGAATTAAAGAAAAATGGAAAATATACAAAAACAATATCCGATAATGCCATTGAGGAATACTGTGTTATTCCCTCAACAAGTTATTCCTATATATGTTGGTAGAGAGAAATCATTAAAACTGATTGAAGATTTAGAGCCAGATAACAAATATCTTGTTGTCGTTGCACAGCAAGATGGTTCTATAGAAGATCCAAAACAAGAAGATTTATATTCTTATGGAACTCTAGCACTTGTTTTAAAAGTTTTTGATATGCCGGACAATAGTAAATCTGC
>CAZSGU010000011.1:27411-28889 GCA_964606555.1 uncultured bacterium
AAAGAACGTGTATTAGAATATTTGGCCGTTAGAGCTCTCAAGAAAAAAGTTGCAAAAAATGATTCAGTTAAAGGACCAATTTTATGTTTTACAGGCCCTCCTGGAGTAGGTAAGACTTCATTAGGTCGATCTATTGCGAAATCTATGGGTAGAGAATTTGTTCGTATATCGTTGGGTGGTGTTCGCGATGAAGCAGAAATTAGAGGACATAGACGAACTTATATTGGTGCACTTCCAGGAAGAATTATTCAGTCACTAAAGAAGGCTAAAACTAATAATCCAGTTTTCATGTTGGATGAAATTGATAAACTTGGTTCAGATTTTAGAGGAGACCCATCTTCTGCAATGCTTGAAGTATTAGATCCAGAACAAAATCATGCCTTTAGCGATCATTATTTAGAAGTAGACTTTGATTTAAGTAAGGTCATGTTTATTTCGACAGCAAATTATGCAGATAACATTCCTCCTGCATTATATGATAGAATGGAAATGTTAGATTTCAGAGGATATATTGATGATGAAAAAGTAAAAATTGCACAGAAACATCTTATTCCAAAACAAATTATAGAAAATGGATTAACTACAAAACAAGCTAAGTTTACTGAAAAAGGTATTAAAGAAGTTGTCCGATCTTATACAAGAGAATCTGGTGTAAGAAGTTTAGAACGAGAAATTGCAAATGTATTACGAAAAGTTGCAGTTGATATTGTAAACAAAAAAATAAAAACTATTAGTCTTACAGATAAAAAAGTTAATCATTATTTAGGCATTCCTAAATTTTATACAGATCTGGCAGAACGTACCACTAAACCTGGTGTAGTAACAGGAATGGCATGGACTGCTGCTGGTGGAGATATCCTTTTTATTGAAGCTAGTAAAATGTCAGGAAAAGGAAATCTAACTTTAACAGGGCAGTTAGGGGATGTGATGAAAGAATCAGCCACTGCTGCACTTACTTATGTTAGATCTCATACTGATATTTTAGGGTTAAAAGATGATTTTAACCAAAAAATGGACATCCATGTTCATGTTCCAGCGGGAGCCATTCCAAAAGATGGTCCATCTGCTGGGGTAGGCATGTTTACTGCCTTAGTATCATTGTTGAAAAATAAACCAGTTGCAAGCGGTGTAGCTATGACTGGTGAAATTACACTAAGAGGAAATGTTTTACCAATTGGAGGCGTAAAAGAAAAAGTTACTTCCGCTCATCGTTCTGGTGTTAAAACTATTATCTTACCACATCGTAATCAAAGAGATCTTGAAGAAATTCCAGAGCATATCAAAAAAGATCTAACATTTCATTTTGCTAAAGAAGTAATGGATGTTATTGATGTCGCTATTCCTGATTTGAAGAAGTAAGTTGTTGAATTATTAACCCTATCCATTTAAGTTAACAAGCTTTCGGGCGATTAACTCAGCTGGTCAGAGTGCCTGCTTTACACGCAGGAGGTCGGGAGTTCAAATCTCTCATCGCCCAC
>CAZSGU010000012.1:0-6839 GCA_964606555.1 uncultured bacterium
AAGCCATTTAATAAAAAATATCAATCTTCAATAAATCAAGTTTTAGAATTTACTTGTGATGCAATGTCTTCAATCATTAAAGAAGGCGCTGTATTAACATCAAATCGTTTTAATAAACAAATTATAGGAGAAGCTTAATGCAAGTATTTTTAGAGCAGTTAACAAACCCCCTTGTTTCAATGATACCGTTATCAGGTATTGCAGCAGTATTGTTTGCGTTATGGAAAAGCAATTGGATTAACAAACAGAACCCAGGCAATGAAAAAATGCAAGAAATTGGACTTGCAATACGAGAAGGGGCAACAGCGTTTCTTAAGAGAGAATATAGAGTTTTAGCAATCTTTGTTCTTGTTGTTGCGGCTCTTTTATATTGGATTAATTTATCTAACAACACTGAATGGGTAGCTTTGTCTTTTGTTGTTGGAGCTTTATGTAGTGCTTTAGCAGGCGTACTTGGTATGCGTGTTGCAACTCTAGCAAACCACAGAACAACTGAAGCTGCAAGAACGGGCCTAAGTTCAGCGCTGAATGTTGCATTTAGCGGCGGTGCCGTTATGGGCATGAATGTAGTAGGCCTTGGTATATTAGGGCTATTTACGCTTTTTTCTTTATATGGTGGATTTTCGCAATACATTATGAAAGCGGAAACAATGCAATACATTATGACGTTAGTTTCTGGTTTTGCTATGGGAGCTTCATCCATTGCGCTTTTTGCAAGAGTTGGTGGGGGTATTTATACAAAAGCAGCTGATGTTGGTGCAGACTTAGTTGGCAAAGTAGAGGCTGGCATTCCAGAAGACGACCCAAGAAACCCGGCTACTATTGCTGATAACGTTGGTGATAACGTTGGGGACGTTGCTGGAATGGGAGCAGACTTATTTGAATCATATGTAGGATCAATTATTGGAGCTATGGTTCTAGCAGCTGCAGCCGGACAGATAGAATTAGTTTTTCTACCGCTAACGATTGCTTCCTTAGGAATTTTTGTCTCAATTGCAGGAACATTTTTTGTTAAAACTAAAGAAGGAGGAAATCCTCAAACTGCACTTAATATTGGCATGTTTGGTTCAGGAGGCGTAATGCTAGTTCTTACTTATTGTCTATTAAATTATATTGCAAATATGGGAATGGTTGGCAATTTGAGTGTTATGAACTTATTCTGGACAATTGTTATTGGTCTTGTTTCGGGTATTTTAATTGGATTAGCAACAGAATATTTTACATCTGATGCTCAAACACCATCTAAAGCAATTGCGGAAGCAAGCGAAACGGGATCAGCAACCAATATCATAGCGGGTTTAGCAAACGGAATGTATTCTACTGCATTGCCAGTTCTTATTATTGCGTTAGCAATTTTGGGAGCATTCTACTTTGCAGGTCTTTATGGGATTGCAATTGCTGCTTTAGGCATGTTGTCTACTATTGGTATTCAATTAGCAGTAGATGCATATGGTCCAATAGCTGATAATGCTGGAGGCATTGCAGAAATGGCTGAACTTCCAAGCGAAGTCAGAGAACGAACAGATAAGCTTGATGCGGTTGGAAATACAACAGCTGCTATTGGTAAGGGCTTTGCAATTGGTTCTGCTGCTCTGACATCGTTGGCGCTTTTTGCAGCATTTAGAGAGACAGTTGGGGGGTTAGTTTTAGATATTAGTAATCCAACTGTGATGGCAGGTCTTTTTATTGGCGCTATTTTACCATTTGTTTTCTCTGCTCTTGCAATGAAAGCAGTTGGAGACGCTGCATTTGAAATGATTGAAGAAGTAAGAAGACAATTTAGAGAAATTAAAGGATTGCTTGATGGTAAAGCAAAAGCCGACTATGCAAGATGTGTTGATATTGCTACAACAGCTGCAATTAATAAAATGGTTTTACCAGGAGCTATTGCGGTGTTTACCCCTATATTTTTTGGTCTTGTTCTTGGACAAAAAGAAATGTTAGGTGGGATTTTAGCCGGTGTAACGGTAACTGGTGTATTATTAGCTATTTTTATGGCAAATGCAGGAGGTTCATGGGATAATGCAAAAAAATATATTGAAGGCGGTGCGCATGGCGGAAAAGGAAGCGATGCTCACAAAGCTGCTGTTGTTGGTGACACAGTAGGCGATCCTTTTAAGGATACTGCTGGTCCTTCGTTGAACATTTTAATTAAACTAATATCAGTAGTGTCGCTGGTAATAGCACCACTTATTTAATGGAGAGATTATATGAATTATTATGAAATATTATATATTGTAAATCCGAATTATGGAAAAGAAAAAATATCTGAAATTATTCATGATATTAATCAACACATTGAAACTAAGAAGCATTCAGTAGTGGAACATCATTTTTGGGGCAAAAAACCATTAGCATACAATATTAATAAAGAAAAATATGGCAATTATGTTTTGCTTCATACAGAGTTTAATGATTCTAGTTTTGTGAATGATTTTAAAGCATTCCTTAATTTGAATTCAGAGGTGTTAAAATATCTTATTATTAAACTTGACGGTAAGCCTGTTCCGAAAGAAAAAATAGAGAAATTAGAAGAAAAGGAGAATAAATAATGCTGTCTAGTAGAAAAAAATCCTGTTATTTCAAAAGAAATCACATACATGAAATAGACTATAAAGATATCAAGCTTCTAAATAAGTTTATTAATGATCAAGGCAAAATTATCCCAAGAAGAGTTACTGGAACAAGTATGAAAATGCATAGAAAATTAGTAACCGCAATTAAAAGAGCACGAAATGTTGCCCTACTTCCTTTTGCAGCAATTGATAGAGATTAAAAATGAAAGTAATATTAACTAAAGATATAGAGGGCTTAGGAAATGAAGGAGATATCATTATTGTTAAACCTGGATTTGCAAGAAATTTTCTTTTACCAAAAGGTTTAGCTATTAATTTTTCTTCTAATCAATTAACAAAAATTGAAAATGAACTTAAACAGCAAGAACGTAAAATTGAACGTGAGAAAGAAGATTTATCACACATATTAAATCAAATTTCTAGTTTAGAGGTGTCTATAAAAGCAAAATCAGAAGATAATAAAAAACTTTTTGGCTCTGTAACAAAAGCAGACATTGAACAACTATTATTGCAAAACAATATTAAGATTGATAAAAAATATATTGATTTAAAATCTCCCATTAAAACTCTTGGATTACACGAAATTGACATAAAATTTAATAGCGAATTATCAGGCAGTTTTAAGGTTAATATAGAAAAAGAAGAAGACTAATTTTTTATTATTTTTATAATTGATTTTTCTTTATTGCACTCTTCACAAAAAAAATACATATCTTTATATTGCGATGTTTCTGTTGAACATTTCTTAGTATTACATCCAAAAACATACGAATGATTTATACCTGCATTATTACCAATGCTATTTGATGCTTTTCTTAGCCAATTTCGGAAAAATGCCTTATAGTCTTTTTTCCTTTTATTGTTTGCTTTAAGCCAGTCAAGCATTTTAGCGAGTTCAAATTGAGGATCAATCGATGGAAATTTTTCACTCCATATATCCATGTTGTTTTCTATATCTTTAATTTGTTCTTTTTTAGATGGAAATTTTTTCTTGCTGATAGGAGCAACTTCATCTAATCGTGCTTCTAGTTTTGAAATTTTTTCTAAAATTTCATTTAAATTTACTTTTTTATTCTTCATCTATTTAATTTAGTGGGTATTCATCCTATAAAAAACATTAA
Organism: uncultured bacterium; assembly: GCA_964606555.1. Classification (GTDB taxonomy): domain Bacteria; phylum Fidelibacterota; class Marinisomatia; order Marinisomatales; family Marinisomataceae; genus Marinisoma. Next base: position 3,698 of record CAZSGU010000012.1, read on the forward strand.
TAAAAGGGAATTATGTTGTGAAAGTAATGGCAGAATATATTTGGATTGATGGTTATGAACCTACTGCTAACCTACGTTCGAAAACAAAAATATTAGATAATGTAGTTTCATCAGTTTCAGATCTTCCAAGTTGGGGGTTTGATGGATCTAGCACCCTTCAAGCTGAAGGAATTGATAGCGATTGTATGTTAAAACCTGTTTGGTTTTGTAAAGATCCGCTTCGCGGTGGAGACAATGTGCTAGTAATGAACGAAGTATGTAATCCAGATGGTTCACCGCATAAATCAAACACAAGAGCACCGTTGGTAGAGTTGGCAGAAAAGTTTAAAGATCACGACCCTTGGTTTGGAATTGAACAAGAATATACCTTGATGGACGGCAAACAACCTTTAGGATGGCCTGATGAAGGATATCCCGAAAGACCACAAGGTCCATATTATTGTAGCGTTGGATCTGAAGACGTTGCTGGTCGCGATATTGTTGAGGACCATATGCATGCATGCTTAGATGCTGGTATTGAAATATCTGGTATTAATGCTGAAGTGATGCTTGGACAATGGGAATATCAAGTAGGACCAGTGGGAGCTTTAGAAGCTGGAGATCAATTGTGGGTTGCTAGATGGTTATTGGAAAGAATTGGCGAAGATTATGGAGCCAGAGTTGAACTTCATCCAAAACCCATTAAAGGCGATTGGAATGGTTCAGGGGCACATATCAATTATAGTACAGTAGCTATGAGAGAATCTGGTGGACTAAAAGTCATTGAAGAGGCTTGTGAAAAACTAGGACAAAATATTGATAAACATATTGCAGCATATGGAGCCGATAATGATCAAAGGCTTACTGGACTACACGAAACTTGTAGTATCAACGAATTCAGATATGGAGTAAGCGATAGAGGTGCTTCAATTCGTATACCAATGGGCGTTCAAAACGATGGATGTGGTTATTTAGAAGATAGAAGGCCTGCATCAAACGTAGACCCCTATAAAGCATGTGCCGCACTAATCGACACTACTTGTAGTTAGTTAATGTAAAGACTATGATTTCAAAAAAGCTACTAAGGTGGTATTCTCTGAATAAAAGAGATTTACCTTGGAGAGCTACTCATGATCCTTATAAAATTTGGATTTCTGAAATTATGCTGCAACAAACGCAAGTTTCAACTGTGATTCCATATTATAATAAATGGATTAATAAATTTCCTAATGCAACAAAGTTGTCGAAAGCTAACTATAATGACGTATTAAAGCTTTGGGAAGGACTTGGATATTATTCACGCTGTAAGAATATTTACAAAACATCTCATCTTGTACAAAAGAATTTTCCTGATAGCTATTCTGAATTAATTAAACTTCCTGGAATAGGAGATTATACCGCAAAGACGATTCTTGCAATTGCATTTGATAAGAATCAAGTAGGAATTGATACAAATTTAGAACGTATTGGTTTTAGACTTTTAGGTTTAAAGAAGCGATCAAAGTTTAACCAAAATAAAGTGAAAAAATTTCTTGAAAAAATACAAAGTAAAAATAATCCAGGAGATTTTAATCAAGCTTTAATGGACCTTGGAAGCAATATTTGCCAATCACAGTCTGTTAATTGTAGAGTATGCCCCATTAGTGATTCTTGTAAAGCTTTTCTAAGCTTGAATCCTATTGACTATCCGGCTCCAACAAAATCAAAGACTATTCCAACGATTAAAGTTTCTACTTGTATTGTCCGGAAACAAAAAAGATTGTTAATCCTACAACGTCCAATAGATGCAATGCTTGGAGGGTTGTGGGAGTTTCCTGGGGGAAAGATTCAAAACAATGAATCAAGAAAAAAAGCAGTAATTAGAGAAGTAATGGAAGAAACAAATCTTGTTATTAAAAATCCAGACTACCTAGGGCAGGTTCAACATCAATACAGCCACTTTAAAGTTTTGATATCATTGTTTTTAGGTGATGTGAATGATACGTCTTCCTTAAAGACAAATCAAAATTATAAATGGACTACCAGAAAACAATTAGATAAGTTTGCATTGCCGAAAGCAAACTATAAAATGTTAGAGATTTTAGATAAATTGAAATAATATTCATTCTCATGATACGCGTACTCATAACTTTTTTAATTTTACTTTTATTTTTACCTATTTTTATTTTAATGATGATAACAGGTATTGTATTGTCGTATATAATGCACCCGAGATATTTTTATCGGTCTATGCATCTAGGTTGCAAGTTATTGTTGCTTGGTGGTTGGCAGTATCACACTATTCATGGTCAAGTTCCCCCAAAAAATAAGGGCCCTTATCTTTTTATGTTCAATCATGAGTCTATGTTTGATGCATTTATGTTAGGCGCCTCTATCCCATACTATATTAATGCAATAGGTTGGGAAGGAATCTTTAAATGGCCTTTATGGGGATTTTTTGCAACAAGATATGGTGCATATCAGATTACTCATGATAATACAGATCAAGCAAAAGAAACGCTTAAAGTTGCTGAAAAAATATTGCTTATAGATAAAGATTCAATGATTTTTTCACCAGAAGGCAACCGAACTATTACTGGAGAGATGAGTGAATTCAAAAAAGGAGGGTTTCATTTTGCCAAGGCTACCAATGCAACTATTGTTCCCATTGGAATTATTGGAGCCTTTAAATCAAATGTTAGAACAAGTTGGATAATTAAACCAGGTCGATTAAAAACTGTTTTTGGAGACCCAATTACCCCAGATGATTATTCTCATTTATCAATTGAAGATTTTCGTGATCTTGTTAGAAATAAAATTGTAAGCCTTGTGAAAGATTTTAGTTAAGATGTTTGATCTTAGGGTGTAAAAACCCAACAATTCCACATAGTCCTGCCATAAGTCCAAATAATAAAAATATTGTTTGAATATCAAAAATATCTGATGCAAGTCCAATTATTCCAGAGGAAACAGCAGCCATGCTAATGATTGAAATAGAAATAATTGAAAAAATTCTTCCTAAAAGTTTTTCAGGAATATTTTTTTGCAGCATTGCTACTCTAGAAATAATCAATAAAGGAATCCCAATACCGTGACAAAATGATAGAATATACATTTGAGTCATATTTTCAATAAAATAGTATAGACAAAAACTAGCTCCATCAATAAAAAGCCCAGTTAAAAA
>CAZSGU010000012.1:6939-26617 GCA_964606555.1 uncultured bacterium
CCTTGATAGGTTTTTGTTAAAATATTACCAAAATCTACATTTTCTTTATCCACTTCATCTTTAGGGGCATTAATGGTTATAAAAGCAGTAATCAAATAGCATATGACAGTTACATAAAATAAATAATCAATTGATATAACTGTTAATGCATATGCTGCAACAATTGGTCCTATAAATACAGCGCTTTGCCATGCAATATTTGCAATTGAATTTGCTTTTAAAAGTTTGTCTTTTTTAATCTGAGTTGGAAGATATGCATTAAATGCCGGCACAAATGGGAGTGAAAAACCATTATGAAAAAAAGCAAGAATCATAATAATCCATGCAAGCCTTATATCAAATAATAAAAATAATGGAACCCCCAATACTACAATTGCCTGCATTACATGTGCAAATGCCATTACTTTTGTTTTTGAATACAGATCAACAATAGCACCAGCAAATAGTCCAAAAAATATAGCCGGAAGATAGGTTGTCATTGCTATTAATCCAGTGAGCTTTTCAGAATTGGTAATATCTAATATTAGCCAAATGATGGCTATATCATACATTGATCTTCCAATTGAGCCTATAAAGGGAGCTCCCCAGAGAAAAGTTGTAAAATTTTTTTGGTTTTGCATGTTATTGATTTTGCAAAAGAAACTACGTATAATCCATTAAAATTATGACTTATATCATTACAGATCCATGTGTAGGTGTTTGTGATACGGCATGTACAGAAGTGTGTCCTGTTGATTGTATTCATGGTCCTGATGATCCAGAAGGTGCTGGAGAAGAAGCAAAAGACCCTGATTTTAATGCAACAGGAAAACAGCTCTATATTAATCCAGAAGAATGTATTGATTGTGGAGCGTGTGAACCAGAATGTCCTGAAGATGCAATTTATGATGAAGAAGAAGTTCCAGAAGAGTATCATGCACAGATTGCAAACAATTATGAATATTTTGGACAAGAAGCACCTGAATAAATTCTTTTATAGTCATTAAATAAAATATGAAACGATTACTAAGCACCCTTACATTTTTTATTGTATTGTCATTTGTTATTTGGAATAATAGAGTAAATATTGTGGTTTGGGCGCTTCCCAAAATTTTAGATATTACAAATCCAGTTTCATCTGTAGGCTCTTCAAGTTGGCAAAAAGGTCCTGATTCAAAAATGATAAGCGATACAAGGCCTAACATTATTTTAATTCTTGCTGACGATTTAGGGTTTAATGATGTTTCTTTATACAACGGCGGTGCTGCAGATGGATCTTTAATGACACCAAACATTGATGCAATCGCACATGATGGTGTGTTATTTGAAAATGGTTATGCTGCAAATGCGATATGTGCACCAGCTAGGGCATCAATTATGACAGGTCGATATTCGACTCGATTTGGATTTGAATTTACCCCAATTTACCCACAAGCTTTGACATTGTTTAAATGGATAGATGATATTGATGATCCAGAGCTTAAAATAGAGATAGATGAAAAACTTGCTCCAATGTCAAAGGATATCTTTACTGCAAGTTTCCCTAGTGAAGAGATTACTATTGCTGAAGTATTACAAGAGGCAGGATATTATACAGCGCATATTGGGAAATGGCATTTAGGGCGAGTAGATGGAAGTCTTCCAAATGATAATGGATTTGATGATAGTTTGATTTTGGATGGAAGCCTTTATTTACCTGAAAATGATGAAAATGTTGTGAATGCGAAATTTGATTATGGTGTTGATAAAATGGTATGGGCTAGAGGTCAATTTAGTGCAATATTTAACAAAGGTCCCCGTTTTGCTCCGGGAGGATATCTTACTGATTATTATACAGATGAAGCAATACAAGTGATAGAAAACAACAAAAATAGACCATTTTTTCTTTATTTAGGTCATTGGGCAGTCCATAATCCATTACAATCATTAAAAAGTGATTTTGATTTATTTGCTCATCAGAATATGAACCATAATATGCAAGTCTACTCTGGCATGATTGAAGCACTTGATAGAAGTGTTGGACGTATTGTTGATGCATTAGAAAAAAATGGTTTATCGAACAATACTTTGATTATTCTTACAAGCGACAATGGTGGAGCTAGCTATATAGAGCTTTCTGACATTAATAAGCCTTATAGGGGTTGGAAATTAACACATTTTGAAGGAGGACTTCACATTCCTTTTATGGCAAAGTGGCCAGATAAAATTAAACCAGGAACTATATTTACGCCTCCAATTCATCATAATGATATTTTTCATACGATTGCAGCTGCAGCAACTGCCAATATTCCTACTGATAGGAAATTAGACGGGGTAGATTTTTTGCCATTTGTAAATGGTACCAATCAAGGAATACCGCATGAAACATTATTTTGGAAACAAGGGCATAACCAAACTATTTTACACAAAGGTTGGAAGTTAATTAGAACAGATAAACCTGATAAAAAATGGCTATTTAATTTAAATGAAGATCCAACAGAAACAACCAACCTTGTTTCTTCTCACCCAGAGCAATTAATTGTTCTTGAAGAACTTCTCAACAAACATGAGTCAGAACAGGTTGCTTCTTTGTGGCCTTCTGCACTCAATGCACCACAATTAATTGATAAGCATATTGGACAAGAATACAAAAAAGGCGATGAATATATTTATTGGCCAAATTAATAATTGAATTATAATGGATAAAAATCAAATACTAGAAAAATTAAAAACGGTTAATTATCCCGGATTTAATCGTGACATTGTTTCTTTTGGGATGATAAAAGATATCGTTATTGATCATAAAACAATAACCTTGTTTTTATCCGTTTCTTCTTCTAATGATAAGAAAAAAGATCAGTTAATTGCTGAAATTCAAAAAACCTTAAATGATACCGACTATGACATAAAAATCAAAATATTAGACAGTCCACCTCGTAAAACTGTTGATACATCAAATAAGGATAGAAATGTTGAAGGTAATATTAAAAAAATTATTGCAATTGCAAGCGGTAAAGGCGGTGTTGGAAAATCAACAATTGCATTAAACTTAGCTGCTGCACTATCGAATGCTGGTTGCAAAACCGGTTTACTTGATTTGGATATTTATGGTCCATCTCTTCCTCTTACTATGGGTATTAATGAAAATCCAGAAGTTGATGAGAACAAAAAAATTATCCCACTTAAGAAAAATAATTTAAAATTAATGAGTTTTGGATTTATTAGTGGAAATCAGGCTCCTGTGGTGTGGAGAGGTCCATTGGTCGCAAAAATGACTGAACAATTTTTTAGAGATGTTATATGGGGAGATTTAGATTATTTAATTCTTGATCTTCCACCAGGAACCGGTGATGTTCAGTTAACGCTTTCGCAAAAAATACCGCTTGATGGTGCAATTATTGTAACCACACCGAATGATATTGCATTGGCTGATGTAAGAAAAGGTGCTGATATGTTTAGAAAAGTAGAGACAGATTTGTTAGGAGTGGTTGAAAACATGTCTTATATGAATATTGATGGTACAGTTGTTAATAATTCAGATTCCCATATTGTTGTTAATGATAAAAAAATTCCAGTGGAAGAAGATGGTTCGTTTCAATTAAAATTCCATCTCTTTAAAAAAGGTGGCGGTTTAGACGAAAGCAAAAGATTAAATATCCCATTTTTAGCTGAGATTCCCTATTCGAATGATTTAATGCAATCTATTGATGATGGTAATCCTATTGTTTTCCAAGAAGAAGATTCTGAAATTAAAAATATTTTTATTGATTTAGCAAAAAAAGTAATGTCATTATGAGCGTAGAATTAAAGCATAATAATTTGCCTGTCCATATTGGTATTATCATGGATGGAAATGGTAGATGGGCTACAAGCCAAAATATGGAACGATTATCAGGTCATATCCAAGGAGTAGAAACAGTCAAAACTATTGTAGAAGCATGTGTTCGTCTAGAAATTCCTTATTTAACGCTTTATACTTTTTCTAAAGAAAACTGGCAAAGACCTAAAGATGAAGTTAGCAGTTTAATGTCTTTATTGTCGTCTAGTTTAAGAAATGAGCTAGAGAAGTTAAATAGGAACAATATTGCCCTAAAAATCGTTGGAAAATTAGAGGATTTACCGGCTGAATTACAGGCATTAATTATGGATACTATTGAAAGTACAAAAAATAATACTGGGCTAGTGTTAACATTAGCTCTTAGTTATGGTGGTCGTCAAGAAATTGTGGATGCTATAAATAAGATTATTACGTCTGATAATAAGTATATAAATGAAGAAATTTTTCAAAACTATTTATATGCTCCTACGATGCCAGATCCAGATTTAATTATTAGAACTGGAGGAGAAAACAGGTTAAGCAATTTTTTATTATGGCAATCTGCTTATTCTGAAATTCATATTAGTAAAAAAAATTGGCCTGAATTTGCGGAAGATGATTTAATTTCTGCCTTAAATGATTTTGGACAACGAAAAAGAAAATATGGTAAGGTATTAAGTTGAAAATGATTAACAAATACACATTTGTTCTTTTTTTCTTATTAACTACTGTTGCATTTGCTCAGGAAGTAAATCTATATCGTGTTAATATTGAAGGGAATACGACCACCTCTGATAAAATGATTAAATATTCTGCAGGCCTAAGAGATGGTACCAAAATACAAAGAGCAGATATTTCAACAGCTCTAACAAGGTTATGGGATCTTAATCTATTTGATGATATTGATATTGTTCTTAACAATGAATCTGAGTATGGAGTGGAGATTACTATTAAGGTTAAAGAAAGCCCAACGCTCAATAATATTATTTTTCGTGGAAATTCAGTAAGAGAAGGACGATTTACTGATAAAATTGATTTACGTATTGGACAAAGAATTAGACCAAGCTCCCTGTCTTCAGCAGAAGAAAAGATTAAAGAAGTTTATCATGAAGATGGATATTTCTCTGTGGAAGTTGAATCATCTATTGAAGCTCCACAAGATACCTTGGTGCGCAATGAATATGCTAGGGATGTCGTTTTTAGTATCAAAGAAAATGATAAATTTCGTCTTAGAAACATCAATTTTGTTGGAAATGATAATTTTTCAGATCGAAAATTAAAAAAAGAACTTCAAGATACAAAAGAACGAAAATGGTGGAGTTTTTGGGTGAAAAGTTTCAATGAAAAATCGTTTGAAGAAGACAAAGAACTCTTAAAAACATTTTATCAAAATGAAGGATATCGTGATTTTAATGTGTTAAAGGATACATTAGTTATCAACGAAGAAGATCTTTCTTTAACGCTTTTTATAACAATCAATGAAGGAAAAAAATATAAATATCGCAATTTTACATTTGAAGGAAATGAAATTGTTGATTCTGAAAAATTAGAGATACTTCTAGGCCTACAAGAAGGAGATTCTTTTTCAAGAGAAAACTTTGAAAAAAATGTTTTTGAAGATATGATGAGTCTTTATAACAACGAGGGATATATTTTTAGTAATGTAATTCCAGAAGTTGTTCCTGTCGGTGAAGATTCAATTGATGTTCATTTTATTTTTAATGAAGGTAGTAAAGTCTATATAAACAACATTTTTGTTTCTGGAAATGAAAGAACAAGAGAAAATATTATTCGCAGAGAATTAAAATTATTTCCTGGAGATGTATTTAGTAGAGCAAAACTAATGCGCAGTCAGCGTGATATTTGGATTTTAAACTATTTTGACAATGTTATTCCAGATGTTAATCCGATTGCAGAAGATAAAGTAGACTTAGATTTTATTGTTGAAGAAAAGAAATCTACCCAAAGAATTAATGCGAATCTTGGATTTACCGGCGAATATGGTATGACGGGTGGTGCAGGAGTTGAATTTGACAATTTTATGGGTCGTGGACAAAGATTTAATATTGGAATGAGTACAGGTACTAATTTTTCATTTTATTCTAATCAGGATCCATCAAAATATCGTTCCTTCAATTTAACTTTCCAAGATCCTATGGTTAATGATAGCCCATATTTAATTGGAGGTTCATTGTTTTATTCTTATAGAGGATCTTCAACCAATTATTATTTCCCGCTAGATTTTACTGTTGCAGGAGGTTCTTTTAGTTTTGGTAGACGCCTAGAATGGCCAGATGATTTTTTCCGTATAATGTGGTCTGCAAGAATTATGCAGAAAGAATATGATGGATCTGAAGCTGATATTGAATCTTATCTGGGAGGTTTACAAAAAACCAGAGGACTAAGCTTGGGTCAAGTAATTGCTAGGGATAGCCGAGATCGTGCAGAGTTTACCACAAGAGGGTCAAGATTTCAGGTTGAAACAACATATTCTGGTGGAATATTAGGAGGAAATGAAAATTTCCAAAAGCATGTGTTGGATTTAGACTGGTTTACACCTACATTTTCTAAATTTGTATTATATAGTTCTTTGAAAGTTGGGGTTATAAAAACATTAAATGTAGGGGATGATACTCAAAGCTTTATTCCATTTGATGAAAGATTTATTATGGGAGGAAATGGAATACCATATGGAAATGCCCTAAGAGGGTATCCAGATAACTCTGTTGGTCCACAGACAGCATCAGGACAAGCTGTTGGTGGAAATGCAATGAGTAAAATTACTACTGAATTAAGATATCCATTATCTGAGAACCCAGTCATTTATTTTATGACATTTGCCGAAATGGGCAATGTCTGGAATACAAGTTCTATGTCTGAACCTTTTTATTTAGATAGACATGGGCCTTTATCAATGCAAAAATCTGCTGGAGTAGGTGTTCGATTTTTTATGCCAGGGATTGGTTTATTAGGATTTGATATGGGATATGGATTTGACGATATTACAGGTGATGGTAACCCTAACGGATGGGAATATACAATAACATTTGGACAAACATACTAAAGGAGAATAAGGTGTATAAAAAAATAGCTATTTTGTTATTATTGATGTCAATATCATTTGCACAAGAAAAAATTGGGGTGGTTTTTTCAGAAAAAATTCGATTAGAATTTGAAGAATTCAAAGATGTTGAACAACAATTACAATTAGAACTCGACGTTATTCAAAAAGAATATGAAGCCATGGCTACTGAATTAGATAGTATGGTAAAAGAATATGAACAACAAAGTTTGATGATGTCTGAAGAGTTGAAAAAAGCTAAAGAACAAGATATTGTTGATATGAATAATTCAATGCAAAGTTATCAACTATCAAAAGTTGGACCTAATGGTGAGCTTACTAGAAAACAATCACAGTTAGAGTATGATTTAGTACAGAAATTTAAAAATGCTGTTGATTCTGTTGCAATTTCTAAAGGGTTTGATATCATTATAGATGGTTCCCAAGCTTCATTATATACAAAACCAACTCATGATTTAACTGATGATGTTCTTTACGAATTAAGAAAAGCAAGCGATCAATCAAAATAAATTGAGATTCACTTGTTTACTCTTGAACAAATTGCTTTAAAAGTAAAAGGGAAAGTTGTTGGTGATTCTTCAGTACAAATTGCTTCTGTTGATGATATTAATGAAGCATCTGAGGGTTCAATAACATTTTCTTTTTTACCTAAATATCAAAAAAAGATGTCATCGTCTAAAGCATCTGCTTTTGTTTCTAATTCTGAAAAAGATTTAGCAGGCTATAATGGTATTGTTGTTGAACAGCCTTATCTGGCGATGATAACAATCCTTACTTTATTCTCCAAAAATAAAGATCTTAAACATACTATTCATCCTAATGCTGTTATTTCAGAATCTGCACAAATTGATTCAAATGTTACTATTGGTCCTTTTTCTGTCGTTGGAGATAACGTTACAATAAAAAGTGGTACCATAATTGGTTCTCAAGTTGTTATATACAACGATGTCCAAATTGGTCAAGATTGTTTAATCCATTCTGGTGCTATTATTGGGGCAGATGGATTTGGTTTTGCGACTATTGATAATAAACACCATAAAATTCCTCATATTAAAAGTGTTATTATTGGTGATATGGTAGAAATTGGTGCAAACTGTACAATCGATAAGGGGTCAGTAAAAAATACGGTTATTAAAGATTCTTGTAAAATGGATGATCAAGTTCATATTGCTCATAATGTTACAGTAGAAGAAGGTTGTTTGATTTCAGGCGGTACATTCCTTGGAGGGAGCGTTACTATTGGCGCCTATTCAATGCTTGGTGGAAAAGTAGATATTGGACCGCATGTTATTGTAGGGGAAAAATCAATTTTTGCTGCAAGATCAGTTGTATTAAAATCTGTAAAAGGTAATCAGATGTATGCAGGAAATCCAGCAAGAGAAATTAAAGAAAAACAGAAACGTGATGCTGTATTTACCAAAGTAGAGATTTTAGAAAAGCGCTTAAAAAAATTGATTAAAGAATGATAAGAAAGCAAAAAACAATTCAAGCCGCAGTGTCTTGTACTGGTGTTGGATTACATACTGGAGTAGAAAGTACCATTACCTTTAATCCAGCTCCTGAAAATTTCGGAATTAAATTTCTTCGTACCGATAAAGAAGATCAATATATCACACCAGATTTAAACAATGTCATTGATTTAACCAGGGGAACCACTATTGAAGAGAAGGGAATAAAAGTTCATACTACAGAACATGTATTATCTGCATGTGCTGGAATGGAAATTGATAATTTACTGATTGAATTAAATAGTAAAGAACCGCCTGTAATGGATGGAAGTGCTAAAGATTTTGTTGCAGCATTGGTAGAAGCTGGCATTGTAGAACAAAAGGCAAATGTAGATTTTCTGAAAATAACAAAACCTGTTGTATATACTGACGAAGAAAAAGATGTTGAAGTTGTAGGAGTCCCTTATGATGGTTTTAAAACCACATTTACTATTCAATATAATCTTGAAGATTTGGATGTACAGTATTCATCAGTACACAATATGTCTCAGAATTATAGAGCTCAGATTGCTCCTGCAAGAACATTTTGTTTATTAAGTGAAATTAAAGGATTAACAAAACAAGGACTTATTAAGGGAGGGAATTTAGGTAATGCTGTTATTATCGTAGATAAAGATATTGAAGATGATGAAGTAAAGATTTTTAAGGAAAGATTTGGGATTAAGTTTTTTAAAGGAGATAGAGGCTTACATAAAACTCAAGTATTGCGTTTTAGAAATGAACCTGTTAGACACAAAACATTAGACCTTATTGGAGACTTAGCGTTATTGGGTAAACCTATATTAGGACATATTACCGCTATCAAAAGCGGACATAAAGGAAACGTTGAATTCGCAAAACTATTAAGAAAAGAATTTAAAACTCAGTTTAAAAAATGAAAAATATTGATGAATTATTAAAAATTTTACCTCATCGCTATCCTTTTCTGATGATAGACAAAGTAATTAAATGGGATAAAAAAAAATCACTTCAAGCCATAAAAAATATTTCTATTAATGAACCCTATTTTCAAGGACATTTTCCAGAAAAACCAATTTTTCCAGGAGTATTAATTTTAGAATCAATGGCACAAGCTGGTTCGTTAATTATATCAGATTTTGTGGATAATCCTTCCAAAAAATTAGCATATTTATCTAAAGTATTAAATTTTAAAATTCATAAAAATGTAATTCCAGGAGATCAACTTTATATTGAAGCAAAATTGTTACAACATAAAATGAATTCCTTTAAATTTAGTGTCGAATGTTTTGTTGATAAAAAACAAGTAGCATCAGCAGAATTTTTTGCAACTGCAGTAAATAGATAAGAGGTGAATTATTAGTACAACTATACATCCAACAAGTATTGTTTCAAAAAAAGCAAAAATTGGTTCAAATGTAACGATTGGTGCTTATAACGTAATTGAAGATAATGTGATTATTGGCAATAATGTAATCATTGGTAATTTTAATACTATTGGTGAATATACTGAAATCAAAGCCCATGCTCGCATTTTTCATAATAGTAGTGTTGGTGCTATTCCTCAAGATAAAAAATTTGGAGGAGAAAAAAGCAAACTTATTATTGGAAAACGTACAATCATTAGAGAGTTTGTTACATTGAATAGAGGAACTAAAGCAAGCGGAGAAACCATGATTGGAGATGATGTTTTAATTATGACAGGTGTTCATGTTGCTCATGATTGTAAAATAGGGAATAACGTCATTCTTGTGAATTTAGTTGCGCTTGGAGGACATGTTGAAATAGATGATTGGGCTATTTTGGGAGGAGCAAGCACTGTACATCAATTTTGTAAGATTGGAAAACATGTTATGCTTGCTGCAAATTCTAAAATTGTCCAAGATGTTCCTCCATTTATTTTAGCTGGTAAATATCCTGTTAAATATACCGGCATTAATTCCCTTGGTTTAAAAAGAAGAGATTTTTCAAACAAACAACGTACCACAATAAAAAAAGCTTACCAATACTATTTTCGATCTGATTTGAATGCCTCAGTGTCTTTGAAAAAAATAAAAGACGAATTCAAAAAAGATAAAAATATTAAAGAAATTATTTCTTTTATTGAGAATAGTAAACGCGGTATCATTTAATTGCTAAATGAAGAAAATTTCTATATTTGGTTCTACTGGATCGGTTGGAACACAGGTTTTATCTGTCATTAATGATCATCAAGACAAATTTAAAGTTTCCTGTCTTTCTTGCAAAAAAAATGCTGATCTTTTATTAGATCAAGTCAGACAATTTATGCCAATCAAGGTAGCAATTGATAAAATTGACTCTAGCCATCCTTTAAATGATTTTTGCAAAAAACATAATATTGAGCTTATTGTTGGTGAAGATGCTTCTCATATTCTTTCGCAATATAATGAAATTGATTTAACAATTAATTCTATTGTTGGTAGCGCGGGATTAATTCCAACAATTAATACAGTCTCTAACAATGTTGATTTAGCATTAAGCAATAAAGAATCTTTGGTATTGGGTGGTCATATTATTATGCCGCTGCTTGACAATAATGATTCACAAATTATTCCTGTTGATAGCGAACATTCAGCTATCTTTCAGTGTTTACATGGCGAACCTGATAATTCTTTAAAAAAGATTATATTAACTGGTAGTGGGGGTCCCTTTTTAGAAAGATCACTTGATTCATTTGATACAATTACTAAAGAAGAAGCATTAAATCATCCAAAATGGAATATGGGAAATAAAATTTCAATTGATTCGGCTACAATGATGAATAAAGGATTAGAATATGTTGAAGCATTATGGTTATTTGGAATTAATACTGATCAACTGGATATTGTGATTCATCCGCAATCAATTATTCATTCATTTGTTCAGTTTATAGACGATTCTTACAAAGCGCAATTGGGTGTTCCAGATATGAAAGTGCCAATTCAATATGCATTATCATATCCTGAAAGAATTCATAATAATTTTGGAACATTAAATTTTTCAGAAATCAATCAATTTACTTTTTCAATACCAGACATGAACCGATATCCATGCTTACAGCTTGCAGTCGATTTAGTGCAAGAAGGAGGAAATAGTGTTCCTATCATGAGTATTGCAAATGACCATGTTGTAGAGTTGTTTTTGAATGATAAAATCAGTTTTCTAGATATTCCTAAAACCATTGAAAAAACAGTAAAAAAATTTCAATCAAAAGAAGAGCCTAGCGCAAAAGATTTAATTCAATTAAATCAAGAAATCAAAGTATATTTGGATTCAAATTAATTAAATATGATTTATAGTATTTTAGCATTTATCGTTCTAATAGGGGTTATTGTCTTTGTGCATGAATTAGGACATTATTTAGCTGCCCGCAGTGTTGGAGTAACAGTAGAAAAATTTTCTATTGGGATGCCACCGACCATTTATAATTATCAGCCTAAAAATTCCAAGACTGTTTTTGCTATTGGAGCTTTGCCTCTAGGTGGGTATGTAAAAATGAAAGGCATTTTCGATGAAAGTATGGATTCTGGTTTTACTGGTGCCGACGATGAATTAGAGTCAAAAACTCCTTTACAGAAAATATGGGTTATGAGTGCTGGGGTAATTATGAATATTCTCTTAGCTCTTTTAGTCTTTGTTCTTATTGGAACAATTAATGGAGAACCTGTTGTGGTGAACAATGATACAACCATTGATTATGTTGTTCCAGATAGTCCTGCGTTTGAAGGAGGACTCAATGAAGGTGATTTGGTACTTTCTGTAAATGATACCAATGTTAATACCTGGGAGGACTTTACTGCTATTATTAAGGAAAGTCCCAATACAACATTGTCTATGATTATTGTTAGAGAAGGTAGTGAAATTCAAAAGAGTGTTACCCCATTATCTGCACCAGATATTGCATCTGGAAGAGTTGATAGATTAATTGGAAAACTTGGGGTTGATAAAAAAAGAGAAATAAGAGATTTAAGTTTTATTGAATCATTCCAATATGGGTTTGATCAAACAATTTGGTCAATGATATTAATGACTACTTCCTTAAAAATGATTTTTACAGGGAATGTCAGTAGAGATGACGTTGGTAGTGTGATTATGATTGGACAAATGGCTGGAGAAGCAGCACAAGCTGGACTTACTCCATTTTTAATGTTGATGGCCCTTATTAGTGTCAACTTAGCATTTATTAATATTTTACCGATTCCTGCACTCGATGGTGGCCACATTATGGTTATATTAATTGAAATGTTATTAGGAAAACCATTATCTATGAAAACAAGAATGCGTATTCAATCTGTTGGAATGTATTTCTTACTTGCCTTGATGGCATTTCTTATTATTAATGATCTTTTAAGAGTATTTTCTTAATACGATTTTAATTTTAAGACAATAACTCCACTTTTAAGTTTTATTATTATATTTACTGGAATGGTTCTATTGTTTCCCACAATAGCATAAGAAATTTCTATATCACCCTTATTTTTTAATGCAGATTTACCATTATATATTGGTGTATATGTATAGGCATCAAATTTACCGGCTGGAGTACGAATTCTTTCTCCACCAATATTTTTTATTTCAATTTCTCTAACTTTCCCTTCATCAATTGTTAAAAATTTTTTTGAAGTATTTTTTGGAATATTAATATCACGCATTATCATAATCAACCCATATGGATCTACTACTTTTCCTGGTAACATATATTCTTTATCATTGGTTATTGCAATGTTGTTATTAATGGTAGTAGTTGACTGCCTGCGAAAATTTTTTTCTCTAATATTTTTCTCTTGTTTTATTAAAGAGAGATCATTTTTACTAATCCAAGTATTAATCTCATCTCTAATTTTGTATAATTGATCTCCAAGCTTTGATGTTTTTACAATAAACTGAAAATGATATGTATCTTCATTATTAATGATTTCACTTTTTTCAGTTTTTAAACTTGCTTTTCCTAATTTAAATGGACCAAACAATACGTCATATTTATACTCTTCTCCAACCGCAATAGATTGAGCATAAATACTGCCAATCATTAATAATAAAGTGATTCTTTTAAACATCTATCTAATTTGTGTAATTGTTTTATTATCAAAAATATAAATTTTTGATGCAGTTTGATTTTTTATTTCGCCTGCATCAATTAGCAAATCAATTTCTTGTCCAAATTCTTCTTCAATTGAATTTGGATTATTTAAAGGCGGGTGATTCGTTCTATTAACACTAGTACTTGTAATAGGTTTTTGATATTCTAGTAGAAGAGCATGAAGAAATGCATGCTTAGGAATTCTAAACCCAATTTTTTTATTCTCTGTAATTAATTCACTTACAAATTGTGTTGTATAAGACATAATGCATGTATCGCCCTTTAATAAAATTTCATCAGTCTTTTCTTTTAATGACTTATCTAATAAAATATTTTCAGAAATTTGATTAAAACTATTAATAACGATTGTCATTGGGCCACTTCGTTTTTTTATTGTATTAATTTTTGTAATACCACTTTCATTATTTGCATCTGTTCCAATACCGTAGATTGTATCAGTTGGATAACAAATTACCTCTCCGTTTGAAAGAGACATACTGGTTGCATTGATAACACCTTTATCATTAATTGATATACGTTTCATTGCGGTTTTGTTTTCCAGCGTTTATGAACCCAAAAATATTGTTCAGGATATTTTTTAATCCTTTGTTCAAGCATTCTAGTATATTTTTGAACTATATCTTCAGTAGCCATATTGTTTGTATCTATTCTTTCAAAATTAGCTTCGTGACCATCAGTAGTTTTTACCATTGAAAAAAAGATAAGTGGACTCCCCATTGTTTGATTATAATTTGCTGCTCCAGAAGGCGTGGAAGAAGATTTATTAAAAAAATTCACAAAAATACCTTTTTTCCCTGCATCCTGATCGCTTAGAAGGATAAGCATTTCATTATTTTGTAATGATTTTTTGACTTCACTGCTTGGACCTCCTTTATGCATTTCATTTGCTATATATGGTTTTCTTAATTCTAAAAAAAACTTCGAAGCTTCAGGATTATTTTGTTTATAGGATATTCCTGCAATATTCCTGTAACCTTTTTTTGCCATTGCAACAAATAGTTTATGGAATGATCCAAAATGTCCTCCAACTAAGATAACTCCCTTTTCTTCTTGAAGTGCTTTATCAAGAACATCAAGATTATTGAGACGAACTTTGTTTAAATCAAAATGTGCATATTTACTAAGGAAATCGACAACTTCTTCAACATAAAATTTATAACATTGCTTAATAATTTGATTATACCATCTATCATCTTTTTCTGGAAATGCAATGCTAAGATTTTCTAAGGCCATTTTTTTTCTCATTTTTAGAACATGGAATAGTAGAAAATAATGTATTTTATAGTTAATTTTGAGGAAGAATTTTGGCAATTTTTCCAAACAAAAAGAATAAGATTTTAGAAACCAATACATTTTTTATAATGTAAATCTTTGTATAAGTAATGAAAACAAAATTTAACAGGCTCTGGATATTTATTTTATGTGTTATTTTTAGCGCTACGTTTGCTGACAACCATAATACCAAAGTCTATGTCGTTCCAATTCAAAGCACAATCGATCTAGGCATTCCTGCTTTTGTTAATCGTGCCATTGATACTGCTGAAAATGATAATGCAGAATTAATTATTTTTGACATTGAAACTTTTGGTGGTCGAGTAGATGCAGCAACACAAGTGAAAGATGCAATTTCTAGTACAGATATTCAAACTGTTGCATTTATTAATAGACGTGCTATTTCTGCAGGTTCTCTTATTTCGCTTTCTTGTAATAAAATTTATATGACTTCTGGAGCGACAATTGGTGCTACAAGCGTAGTAGATATGAGCGGTGAAAAACAAGCTGAAAAATCTCAAAGTTATATGAGAGAAGAAATGGCTGCTACGGCAGAACAAGCTGGAAAAAACACTACTATTGCTCGTGGAATGGTGGATGAAGAATTAAGTTTCGAATATCTTATAGTTGAGGGTGATTCTATTAAAGTAGATGATATAGAAGGTCGTAAAGAAGGAAAATTAATTACACTTACGACCGAACTTGCTCTGAAGTATCACATTGCTGATGGGACAAGCGAATCTATTGAAGATATTCTTTCAGATTTAAGTATAGAAAATTATGACATCATCACCTTGGATGAAAATTGGTCCGAAGATTTAGTTCGTATTCTTACCGACCCTATTATTTCTTCTTTATTAACTACTTTTGGTACTATTGGAATTATTTCTGAACTATATAGTGCAGGATGGGGTATTGGAGGCACTATTGGAATTATTTGTTTAACACTAGCATTAGGGGCTGGTTATTTAACTAAGCTTGCTTCAGCTACAGATTTGTTAATTATTTTTTCAGGATTAGCCCTACTATTGATTGAGTTTGTTGCTATTCCTGGATTTGGTGTTTTTGGTATAGCAGGATTAATCATTTTATTTTATGGTTTATATTTATTATTGATTCCTGATGTTCCAGTAAGTGATGAAATATATTCAGCAGCATTAGACGGTTTTGCTTGGGCAATTGTTGGAGGTATTATCGTATTGATTATGTTAATTCGTTTAATATCACAATCAAAAGTATTTCAAAAATTGATTACTAAGGATTCAAACAAGGCAACCTTAAAAGATAACTATGATAAAAGATCTAAGGTATAGTGCTTATTTATATTAGTTTTTATGAATAAATTGTAGAATATTTTATAACACAAAGGAGGAGTAATGGGACTTTATGTTGCCATACCGTTATTATTATTTATTATTGTACTATTATGGATTGTACCAGTGGGATTATGGTTACAAGCTATTTTTAGTATTGGAGGAGGACATGTAACAATTTTTAGCCTAGTTGGTATGAGATTTAGAAGAGTGCCTCCTAGCGTCATTGTTAATGGCTTAATTGCTGCTAATAAAGCTGGAATAGATGAAGTTTCAAGTTCAGATTTAGAAGTACATTATATGGCTGGAGGAAATGTTGATAAGGTTGTAGATGCATTAATTGCCGCATCTAAGGCTGGTATTGATCTTACCTTTGCAATTGCTACTGCGATTGATTTAGCAGGACGAGATGTATTATCTGCTGTACAAACTAGTGTATATCCAAAAGTAATTGATGCACCAGTAGATGGAAAATTATCAGCAGTTGCTAAAGATGGAATTGAAGTACGAGCTCGAGCAAGAGTGACAGTAAGAACTGACATTCCAAATTTAGTTGGAGGTGCTACAGAAGACACTATTATTGCAAGAGTTGGTGAAGGTATTGTTAGTGCAATTGGTTCCAAAGAAAATTATGAAGCAGTTTTAGAAAATCCTGATTCAATCTCAAAAAATGTACTAAATAAGGGATTAAATCAAGGAACTGCGTTTGAAATTTTGTCAATTGATATTGCTGATATTGATGTTGGTAAAAATATCGGTGCTCAGCTTCAAGCGGATCAAGCAGAAGCAGACTTGCGTGTAGCACAAGCAAAGGCAGAAACCAGAAGAGCAATGGCCGTTGCACTTGAACAAGAAATGAAAGCAAAAGTTGTTGAAGCTGAATCTGAAGTTCCAAAAGCAATGGCACAAGCATTCCGAGAAGGAAATTTAGGAGTTATAGATTACTATAAACTGAATAATATTGCTTCTGATACTAGTATGAGAGAATCAATTGCTGGTACCAGTGAAGAACAAGAAAATTCCGAGGAATAATATAGTTTGGAAGAGTTATTTTATTGGCTTCTTATCTTAGCATTTTATCTTTTTTCTTCATATAGAAGTCGAAAGAAAAAAATGACCCCACCACCTCTTGAAAAAGAAGTGGAGGATATTATTCCTGATGCTCCACCACCTCAAACAAAAAATGTGTTAGATTTTCTCAATGATGCATTTGAAAAAATGGAAGCATCAATAGAAGAAATTGATGAAACGGTGCAAGCTAGTAAGAAATCTATCAAACCTATTGAGAGTGTTTCATCAACTGTTGATTTTCCAGTTCAAGATCAATCTATGCATCATATTGAACCAAGTTTTGAAGAACATTTTGATGATATGCATGATATGAGTAAGGTTGATAATCGTCACTTAGGGCCTTTACAATCAAGAATTAAGCATACTCGAACCAAGTATGATTTATTTCATGCGAAATCTAAAGTAAAAATATTACAAGAAAAATATTCTAACAATCCATTAAAGCTTGGTATTATTATGCAAACAATTTTTGATAAACCAAAGGCAATGCAACAATAATATGAACTTCCTTATTATGGGGCCACCAGGAGCAGGGAAAGGTACCCAAGCTAAGATTTTAGCTGAAAAATATAACCTTATGCATTTATCGACTGGAGATATGTTGCGTCACGAAATTGATAATCAAAGTGATATTGGTTTAAAAGCAAAAAGTTATATGGATCAAGGTTTTCTTGTGCCAGATGATGTCTTATTGTCAATCATGGAAAATACTTTAACTACCTTAGAAGGAATAGGCATTGTCTTAGATGGATTTCCTAGAACGATTCCTCAAGCCAAAGGATTAGAAGCAATTTTTAATAAACTTAATTTACAAATTGATTATGTTATTAATGTTCATGTTGATAAAGATATTTTAGTTAATCGATTAATTAATAGAGCAAAAAACTCTGGTCGAACTGATGATACGGAAGACGTGATCATCAATCGTCAAAAAGTTTATTCAGAACTTACTGCACCATTAATTGAATTTTATCAAGACCAACTTCTTACTATTGATGGCAAAGGAGCTATTGAAGAAGTCACCCAACGTATTTTAGAAAAGATACAATAATGATTGTTATAGGTATTACAGGAGGTATTGCTTCTGGGAAAAGTGTTATATCCAATATTCTCAAAGAAAAACATAATGCATATATATTCAATGCAGATGAAGAAGCAAAAAAACTTCTTTTTACAGAAAAAATCTCCAATATAGTTTTGGAAACATTTCCTGAATTAGAAAATATTACTTCAGAATCATTAGCTAAGGTTGCCTTCAAAGATGAAATTTCTCAAGAAAAATTAAATCGTATTATTCATCCAGCAGTTGGTAAAGAAGCTTTAAAGAGAATTGAAGAGATTAATGAATTGGGTCAACATTCTATTTTTGTGATTGATGCCCCACTCATCATTGAAGGAAGTTCATATAAAAACTATAAAGAAAAAGGAGCTTTAATCATTTTGGTTACAGCGCCTGAGGATATACGAATGGAACGTGCTTTGTCCAGAGGGAATTTATCGCATGATACAATTCAAGATAGAATGAATTTGCAATGGTCTGATGAGAAGAAAAAAGAATATGCTGACTATGTCATTGTGAATGATTCTTCTCTTGATAATCTAGAAAAAAAAGTTGAAAATTTGATTAATGAGATTGCAAACAAAAATAATTAATTTATGTTTAAGCATATTGTGCTTGATTTTAGTATCCTGTTATGGTGATCCGTCTTCTCCTACCGGACCTTCTGATAATAATAACACTGATGATAACGGTAACGGAGGCAATGATACATCCCCATTAGTTGTTACACACTTCGACACAATTGATGAACAAACAAAAGTATTTTCTACAATGTTTGGTGGCTATCAACGCACCTTTATTGTTCATGTCCCACCAAATTTTGATCCTAACTATTCTGTTCCGCTACTTTTTGTATTACATGGTTATACTAGTAACGCAAATCTGATTCACAGTTATTCAGGCTTTGATGACATTGCTGATCAAGAAAATTTTATTGCAGTTTATGTTCAAGGCACTACAGATATATATCAGAATACTGGATGGAACGTAGACGTTGTAGCATCATTTGCTGGAGTTGATGATGTTGGTTTCTTTAAAGCGCTGATTGAATATTTCAAAACAGACTATAATATCAATTCTGATAAGATTTTTTCATGTGGAATGTCCTTAGGTGGTTTTATGAGTTATCGATTAGCATGTGAGCTTGAAGAAATCAATGGAATTGGCTCGGTAACAGGGTCAATGGCTGCACTGTCTGCATGTAATCCTCCAAATAAAAAGAATATTATTCATTTTCATGGTACTTCTGATACTGTGGTTCCTTATAATGGCGTGGTTTGGTCATTACCTGTTCAAGATGCACACGATTTTTGGGCAAATAAAAATAATTGCAAAAATCAATCTCAAATCACTGTACCTGACTTTAATAATGATGGGATTCAATCTACTCAGTTTCTTTCTAATGACTGCGATGATGGCAATGAAGTTATTTTATATGAAATGAAACATGAAGGACATACTTGGTTTCGTAAAGATTGGGGACATGATTTAAATAGCTCTGAATTAATTTGGGAATTTTTTAAAGATAAATAATTAAA
>CAZSGU010000013.1:0-11230 GCA_964606555.1 uncultured bacterium
GGAAGAGAAATACAATCACACAGAGATTATAGTGAAAAAACTGCTCAAGAAATTGATAATGAAGTAGTACGTATTATAAAAAATGCACAAAAAGATTCTCATAAAATTCTAAAAGAAAAAATAGACTTATTGCATTTAATGGCTAATGAACTTTTAGAACATGAAACGATTGATGAAAAAGACATCAAATTGTTAGTTAAAGGTAAAAAACTTCCAAAAAAAAGAAATTAATTAGTGAATATTTCTGAATTCAACCATTGGTTAGTCTCCAAAGATAAAAAACCTTTGATAATGGGTATACTCAATGTAACTCCTGATTCTTTTAGTGACGGAGGTCTATATCATGATGTGCAGAAAGCGGTTGATCATGCTTTATTGATGATTCAAGAAGGTGCTGATATAATTGATATAGGCGGAGAATCTACCAGACCATTTTCCGATCCAGTATCTGCAGAAGATGAACTTTCGAGAGTATTACCAGTAATTAAAAAATTATGTGATAAAACAGATATAGCCATTTCTATTGATACTACTAAATCATATGTAGCAAAAGAATCTTGTATTGTTGGTGCAAATATTATTAATGATATTAGTGGAATGTTATTTGATAATAAAATGATTGATGTTGTTAAAGAATTTAATTGTCCAGTTATACTGATGCATATCAAAGGCAACCCAAAAGTGATGCAAGAAGACCCTAAATACGATAATTTAATTACAGAAATTAAATCACATCTTCTAGAAAGAGCAAACTATGCGCTTGATAATAATATCGACAAAAATAATATTATATTAGATCCAGGTATAGGTTTTGGCAAGACTATTGAACATAATTTTGAAATTATTAATCACTTAGAAGAATTAACTTCACTTGATTATCCGTTATTAATTGGAGTTTCTAATAAATCATTTATTGGTGAAACATTGAATGTTGATGAAAATGACAGATTACAAGGGACCATTGTTTCTAACACTGTTGCACTTGCAAAAGGGTGTAAAATTTTTCGAGTACATAATGTAAAAGAGGCAAAAAAATCTCTAACAATTGCAAATAAAATTTTTAACTCAAATGGTTTAAATACCTAAATTATATATTATGAATTTATTTGAAATAGGTTTTCTGAAATTTACGCTTACTGATTTGCTTGATTTAGCTTTGGTAACTTTTATTTTCTCTTATTCTTATAGTTATTTTAAAGGAACAAGAGGTGGACAAATGTTAATTGGTCTGCTGATTCTATTTTTTGCTGGTTTTGTAGTAAATATACTTGGTTTTAGAGCTACATCTTGGTTGCTTAATTTATTTCAAGCAGTTTGGGTAGTAGTGTTTGTTATTTTATTTCAACCAGAAATTAGAAGACTATTAACTGCACTCGGACAAAATAGAATTATAAGAAGATTATTTCAAATTGAAGAGATTTCTATTGAAGATGAAATTGTTACATGTGTTGGTGAAATCCGCAAACATAAATGGGGTGCAATTATTGTTCTTGAAAGAGAAAATTCATTAAAAACTATTAGTGACGATGGAGTAAGGATGGGATCAGTTTTTAGTCCTGAATTAATTATGTCTATCTTCAATCCATCTTCTCTATTACATGATGGTGCTGTTATTATTCATAGCAACATTATTGAAGCTGCTGCATGTATATTACCATTAACTCAAAGTAAAACACTTAACCCTGAAATGGGTACTCGACATAGAGCTGCCTTGGGTATTTCTGAAGAAAGTGATGCACTAGCAATTGTCATTTCTGAAGAAACTGGAAAAATTTCTGTTGCCGAAGATGGACATTTTATAAGTTCCTCTCTTAATTTAGATGAATTAAATGTTCTCCTAAAAGAAAAATTAGCTAGTACAAAAGAGGGATAGTTATTCTAAAAGATAAAATATTGGATTTAATGAATCGTTCTGATTTCCTTACATTGGCAACAAGTGTTTCAGGGAATTCTTCAGCAGCGAATGTTTATTTTGCCAATGATGGTTTAAATATATATTTTTTTACATTCAACCCAACTAGAAAAGCAACTCAAATTGCTTTTAATCCTCATGTTCAATGTGTTATTAGACCAGAAAATGAAGAAGGAATTAAAGAACTTCAAATTGATGGGTTTGCGGAAAAAATTACAGACAATCATGAAAAAGAAAAAGCGAAACAATTAATTTTAAATGTTACAAAAGCATTTGAAAGTTATATGAATGATGAATTTCTTATCGAAAATGATGTTATTGGTTATTATAAGATTAAACCAACTGTAATAAAATATGTTGATTTTTATGCTGAAAAACAATTTGAATGGATGGAGCTTCCAGATAATAAACCAAGTTTATTATCTCAAATTATTGGATCTCTGACTCGTAAGATTAAATACTTTATCACAGTTATAAGAGCTCCTTTCTTAACAGCAACAATTGCTCCCATTCTACTTGGTTCATCTATTGCTTATTGGCAGTTTAATGAATTTAATTGGAATATTTTTTGGCTAACGTTCTTTGGTGCTATTTTTGCTCATTGTGGTACTAATGTAATGAATGATTATTTTGACCATACATCAAGGAATGATGAAACAAATAAGCTATTTAGTCCTTTTAATGGTGGATCTAGGGTTATTCAATCAGGTTTGATGACTCCTGCGAATGTTCTGCTTCTTTCTATAGGATTTTTTGTTGCAACGATTATAATTGGACTAAAATTAAATTATGATTTACATGGTGCTTATTTTGCGTTATCACCTTTAATGTATTTGGGATTAATTGGAGTTTTTTTGGGTGTAATGTATACAGGATTTTTAAGATTATCTTATAATGGTCTAGGTGATGTTGCTGTATTTTTAGGATTTGGGCCTGTAATGGTCTATGGTGCTGCATATATGCAGAATCAGTCTGTCGATTTATTTACTACATTACTATTTTCGATTCCAGTTGGAATATTCATTGCTTTGGTTTTATTTATTAATTGTTTCCAAGACTATAATGCTGATAAAGCAACCAATAAAAATAGTTGGGTTGTTAGGCTTGCAGGCCCAGGTGAAAAAGCTAATTATAGAATTCCATTCAAGGTTTGGGAATATTCTATGATTATAGCTTTTGCAATCATTGCATTTGGTGCTATAAAGATTAATCCAATAGCATCAATAGCGTTGTTGCCAATCTTTCTCTTTCATTTTGCATCAAAGAAGGGTAAGAGTTGGTTAAATGAGTGGGAAAAAGAGGATGCTAACATTGAACAGCTTCCATACGAATTATTAATTGTGAATGTTTCAACAATTGGAATACATTTTTTAACTGGAATTTTATTAACAATAGGTTTTTTAATAAGTGTATGGATTTAAAAGAAAAATATAATTCTCTACTAGAAAAATTTAATCAGATTAGGAGGTATCTTTGACCTCGAAGGTAAAGAAGCTTCTCTTGCTGAACTAAAAGAAAAAACATCGGATCCTTCTCTCTGGAAAGATAATCAAAAAACAGCATCTCTAATGAAGGAAATATCTATATCTGAGAAAGATATAGAATTAAGAAAAAAATTAATTCAGAAATCAAGCGATATTGAAGTCTTATATGATTTTTTGAACGATAATCAGGTAAGTGAATCTGAGCTTGAAATAGAATTAAAAAATTTCTCGAAACTAATTAAAGAATTTGAATTAAAGTTAATTCTTAATGGAAAAAATGATTCTAAAGATGCAATTATTTCAATTCATCCAGGTGCTGGCGGGACAGAAAGTCAAGATTGGGCACAAATGTTATACAGAATGTATTCTATGTGGGGAGAATCTAAAGACTTTAAATTTAATACTATCGATTTTCAATCAGGAGATGAAGCTGGTATTAAAGATTGTACAATTGAAGTTGTAGGTAGTTATGCATATGGGCTTCTTCAGTCGGAAGTTGGAATTCATAGATTGGTTCGAATTTCTCCTTTTGATTCCAATAGTAGAAGACACACCTCATTTGCTTCTGTTTTTGTTTATCCTTTAGCTGATGAAGCTGTTGACATAGAGATGAATCAGAAAGATTTAAGAATTGATACATTTCGAGCAAGTGGTGCAGGAGGACAACATGTCAATAAGACGGATTCTGCTATTAGGATTACACACATACCAACAGGTATTGTTACTCAATGCCAAAGTCAGCGATCTCAGCACAAGAATAAAGAACAAGCACTAAAAGTATTGAAATCAAAGCTTTATCAAATAGAGATTGAAAAAAATTTGGAATCGAAAAAATTATTAGAGGATGACAAGAAAGATATTGCTTGGGGGAATCAAATTCGATCTTATGTTTTTCATCCCTATAATATGGTGAAAGATCATAGAACAAAGTTTGAAGTTGGAAATGTAAAAAGTGTTATGGATGGAAACATTGATGACTTTATATATAGTTATTTATTAGATAAAATGGAAAAAAAGAAATAAGTTTATTGAGCGATGGAAAATAAAAGTTTAGAGCAAATTATAGAAAGTCGTCTAGAAAAGTTAAAGAAAATCCGCGATTTAGGTATAAATCCTTACCCATATGAATTTAAATGTAGTCATGCTACGAGCGAAGTAACCGAAGATATCGTTAATAAAAAAGTTTCTATTGCAGGTAGAGTAATGTCATTGCGAAATATGGGAAAAGCTGCCTTTACAAATATTCAAGATGAATCAGGAAGAGTGCAATTATATATAGCCAAAGATGATGTTGGTGATGATAGCTATAATCTTTTCAAATTGATAGATATTGGAGATCATATCGGGGTTAGTGGAAAAGTTTTTATTACAAAGACGGGTGCTGTTACGGTAAAAGTGAAGACATTAACTCTCTTAAGCAAAAATTTGAGACCAATACCGGATGTCAAAGAAAAAGATGGAGAGAAATATAATTTAGTTTCTGATAAAGAATTTCGATATAGAAAACGTTATTTAGACTTAATTATTAATCCAGAAACAAAAGAAAATTATGTGAAACGATTTAAGATTGTTAATTCAATTAGAGAATTCTTAAACACAAATGGTTACATAGAAGTAGAAACACCAGTATTACAACCTGTGTATGGAGGAGCAAATGCAAAACCCTTTAAAACATTTCACAATGCTTTGGATCAAGAATTTTATCTAAGAATTGCAACCGAACTTTATCTAAAACAATTAATTGTTGGTGGATTCGAAAAAGTTTATGAAATGTCAAAAGATTTCAGAAATGAAGGTATTGATCGTAGCCATAATCCTGAATTTACTATGTTAGAATTTTATCAAGCATATGCTGATTATAATTTTATGATGGATTTTGTTGAAAAGATGTTTAAAAAAGTGGCAAATGACTTAGATATGAAAACAATTTCTTGGGATGGACATAAAATTAATCTTTCTAAGAAATTTGCAAGAAAATCAATGGATGAATTAATTCAGGAACATACTGGTGAATCTATAGATTTAAGTGATATAAAGGCAGTATTCAATCTATGTAAAAAATTAGATTTGAGAGTTAAAAAAAGCGATGGTCTAGCTAAAATGATTGATGAGATAATGAGAAGAAAAATTGAACCTAATTTAATTAATCCAACTTATGTGATTAACCATCCTGTGGAGATATCTCCATTGGCTAAAATTAATAGAGATGGTGATAAAAATTTTACGGAAAGGTTCGAATTATTTATTGCAGGAATGGAATTTGCTAATGGTTTTTCTGAACTTAATGATCCAATTGATCAAAGAAATAGATTTGAAGATCAATCAAAAAAGAGAGAAGATGGAGATGAAAATGCTTTTCCAGTTGATGAAAATTTCTTAGAAGCTATTGAGACAGGAATGCCTCCTACAGCGGGTGTTGGTATTGGAATTGATCGTTTGGCCATGTTATTTATTGATACAAGATGGATCAGAGATGCCATTCTTTTTCCAACACTTAAATCATTAAAATGAATTTTATATTTCTTGTTCTAAAAAGACTATTCTTCTCAAGACAAAGTAATTTTTTTTTCAGAATAACAAATCTTGTTTCAATTATTAGTCTATCTATTGGTATTGCATCTCTAAATATAGTATTGAGTTCAGTGTCCGGTTTTGAGAATAAGATTTTTGAAAAATTATCAAGTATAAATGGCTATTCCACAATCAATAATTTATTTCAAACTACTTTTGATAAATTAGAAATACCATTATCTGATATAGTCCAAGAGGACAGATCTCTTATTTTTGAATATGTTGAAAGACCTGCTATTATAAAATCTCAAGCAAGCAGCAATAATGTTATTGTATATGGTATAAAAGAAGACAATCTCAATCATTTTACTCTTTTGACACATACTAACCAGAATCAATTTTCTAATAATGACGTTATTATCGGAAATGAACTAGCCAATAAGCTGGAAATACAAAAAGGTGATCCTCTAATTCTATTGAACCCACTAGCAGGCCAATCAATTGTTAACAAAGAAAGATTTTTATTTCTAAAAGTGAAAGATATTTATTCTTCTGGTATCTATGATTACGATTCAAGACTAATTTTTATGCCAATAGAAGTAGTTCAATCTTATTTTAATATTAATGATCACATTAGTGGTTGGATGGTATTTGATGAATCACTTAGTATTCAGGAACTAGATTTACCATTCTATCAAATTAATCTTAAAGATAGACACAGTGAGCTTTTTAGATGGATTAATACTCAGAAGTGGCCCATTATATTTATTTTTAGCTTAATTGCATTAGTATCTTATTTCAATCTAATGAGTTCAATTAATATTCTCTTCTATGAAAAAAGATTTAATCTAGCAATTATGAAAACATATGGAATGTCAAATAGAAGATTATCATTCCTATTTACGATTCAGGGCGTAGTATTAGCGCTGATTGGTTCGATATTAGGTATCTTGCTATCTTTTATTGTTATTCTTCTTCAAGAGAAGTTTCATATTATTTCGCTATCAGAAAATATTTATTTTGTTAGTTATTTACCTATGCTATTCAGCGTGAAAAATTCTCTATATATTCTTGCCATCAGCGTAATTGCAAGTGTCGTTTTTTCATCGATAGCGTTACTTCAAATTTTATCTATTAACCCATCAAAGATTCTTAAAAACTAATGAATATAATATTTTTAATAGCCAAAAGATTTTTGATTTCTAAGAATTTGTCTCAAGGAGGAATGATAAATATTGTTTCATTCTTAGGATTGTTTATTGGAGCAGCTTCTATTGTGTTATCTATTGCTGTTTTAAATGGATTTCAAAATATATTGGGCGATGAAACAAAGAAACTATATGGGGATTATATTCTTTTAGATACAAATGAAGATTTTGTAAGAAATAGTGGTAGTGATTTTAAATATTCCCCGTTTTTTGAAGAAGAATTTTTTGTTTTAAAGGAAAACAAGCAATCATTAATAAAATTGAAGACAGTGTTTACAGATCAGATAGATAACTTTTATGATTTAGATCGATTAAATGATAATTCTGTAGGTGATAATGATGTCATTATTGGTAAGTCTTTAGCTGAAAAAATGAATATAAGTATTGGTGATTCAATTTCGATATATGACACGAATCTTGCTGTAAACAATGTAACTATTATTCCTCATAAGAAATTATTTGTAAAAGATATTTATGCTAACAGAATATTACGATCTGATGAATTTCTTGCTTTTAATTCCTTTGACAAAAATAATCTTGCTAATGATTTTACTGGAATTGAAATATTAGGCAACATTGAAGGGTTGTTGGGAAAATATTCTAAAGATAAACTAATTTCGTGGAAAGACAGAAATAAACAACTTTTTGAGGCGACAGAAATTGAAAAGAAAATTGCTTTTTTTACATTATTTCTAATTATTATAGTTGCTTCATTTAATTTATCATCTTCCATTCTACAGATTTCAACAAAGAAAACACGAGAAATGGCTATTTTAAATGCTTTTGGAATGACGGAAAGAAAAATATCTATGGTTTTTCTTACTTATGGCTATCTCTTATCACTTACTGCAATTATTGGAGGAGTATTTTTATCCTTGTTGCTTATTGTTTTGCAGAACCAATTTGGATTTATTGTATTAAATCCAGAGTTCTATATTGTGGAGAAGCTTCCAATGAAGATTGGTTTTAAAGAAATTTCTTTATTAATATCATTTTCAATAATAATTGTTGGCATATTCGCATCTTTGCCTTTGATGATTATGAAAAAAATAAATCCTATAATTTTAATTAATAAAAACATATGATATTATCAGTAAAAGATATTAAGAAATCTTATAATGACGGAGGTGTTAAGCTGGAAGTATTGAAAGGCATTTCATTCGATGTTAAAAAAGGTTCCATTTTAACCATAAAAGGTCCTTCTGGATCAGGAAAGTCAACTTTGTTAAGCTTATTAGGCACCTTAGATAATCCAGATAGTGGAGATATTCTTATTAATGATATTAATTTGAACGATTGCAATGATTTCTCTGATATCCGTAACAATCATATTGGATTTATCTTTCAATTTCATAACCTTATACCAGAACTGAATGTTATTGAAAATATTTCTGTTCCAGCACTTATTTCAGATAAGAAGGTTGATCAAGATTTTCTAGATACACTTTTTGAATATTTTGGGTTATTAAATAAAAAAGATTCATTCCCATTAGATTTGTCTGGCGGAGAAAAACAAAGAGTGTCTGTAATGAGAGCTGTAATTAATAAACCTTCAATTATCATAGCAGATGAACCCACTGGAAACTTAGATGAAAAGAATGCTGTAAAATTGATTGATTTATTTAAAAAATTAAACAAAGATTTTGGACTAACTTTTGTGATTGCTACCCATGATAATAAAGTTTTTAACATAGGTCATCAAAAGATGGAATTGTCTGACGGTAAGCTTCTAAATCTATAAAATACCCTAATTTAGTGCCATATTGTCATATTTTTATATCAATATGACACATATATCCTATTGGCATAATCTTTGCAACAATAATATTGAAAATTAAATTTTAGGAGAAATTATGGGAAAAATTATTGGAATAGACTTAGGTACAACAAACTCGTGTGTATCTGTGATGGAAGGTGGAGAACCAACTGTTATTACAAGTCCTGAAGGTGGAAGAACGACCCCTTCCGTAGTAGCATTCACAAAAGAGGGTGATCGTTTAGTTGGGGATCCAGCAAAACGACAAGCTGTTACAAATCCAACCAATACTATTTATTCAATTAAAAGATTTATGGGTAGAACGCCTGCTGAAATAGAACAAGATACAAAAGATGTATCTTATAAAGTAGCAGTTAAAGGCAAGAAAGTGCTTGTGAACGCAAATAGCAAAGACTACCAACCACAAGAAATTAGTGCTATGGTTTTACAGAAGATGAAACAAATGGCCGAACAACATTTAGGAACGGATGTAACAGATGCTGTTATTACTGTTCCTGCTTACTTTAATGATTCTCAAAGAAAGGCTACTAAAGATGCAGGGAAAATTGCTGGTTTAAATGTTAAAAGAATTATTAATGAACCGACAGCTGCATCATTGGCTTATGGTCTTGACAAAAAGAAAGATGAAAAAGTAGCCGTATTTGATTTGGGTGGAGGTACATTTGATATTTCTATCTTAGATATTGTGAATGATGATGGGCAATCAATAGAAGTAAACGCTAGTAATGGTGATGGTAGATTAGGTGGAGATGATTTTGACCAAAAAGTTGTTGATTGGTTAGCTAATGATTTTAAGAAGAATGAAGGTATTGATTTACGCAAAGACCCAATGGCTTTACAACGTTTAAAAGATGCAGCAGAAAATGCAAAAAAAGAACTATCATCTTCAAAACAAACAGAGATTAATTTACCATTTATTACTGCTGATTCTTCTGGACCTAAACATTTAAATACAACTTTAACTAGGGCAAATTTCGAAAAATTAGTTTCAGACCTTGTTGAAAGAGTAGTAGGTCCTTGTAAGCAGGCATTAAAGGATGCAAAGTTAACCGCAAAAGATATTGATGAAGTAATATTGGTTGGTGGATCAACAAGAATTCCTTGTATTCAAGATAAAGTAAAAGAGATTTTTGGAAAAGATCCAAATCAAAGTGTTAATCCAGATGAAGTAGTTGCACTAGGAGCTGCAATTCAGGCAGGAGTTCTTGCTGGTGATGTAGATGATGTGTTATTGCTTGATGTGACTCCTCTGACGCTAGGGATTGAAACACTTGGAGGTGTTTCTACAGGATTGATTCAAAAGAATACAACTATACCAACACAGAAATCTCAGATATTTAGTACCGCAGCAGACAATCAGACAACTGTAGAAATTATTGTTACTCAAGGTGAAAGACAGATGGCTGTTGACAATAAAACTATTGGACGTTTTCACTTGGATGGAATTCCTCCATCTCCACGAGGTATACCTCAGATTGAAGTATCATTTGATATGGATGCTGATGGTATTCTAAATGTCAAAGCGATTGATAAAGCTTCTGCAAAAGAGCAAAGTATTAGAATCGAAGCTTCAAGTGGTTTATCTGATCAAGAAATTGAGAAAATGGTCAATGATGCTAAGAAACATGAATCGGAAGACAAAGAAAAAAGAGATCAGATTGACACAAAAAATCAAGCAGAACAGTTGATCTATCAAACAGAAAAACAGATGAAAGAACTTGATGATAAATTAACCGATGATGATAAAAAAGATCTAAATGATGCGTTAGATAAACTAAAAAAAGCCAATACTTCAACGAACGTTGATGATATTAAAGCAGGAATCGAGAATTTAAATTCTGTTTGGAATACAAAAGCTTCAAGTATGTATCAATCTTCTAAAGATGCGGGAGATGCACCTCAACCAGATTCAAAACAGGATACTGGTAAGGTAAAAGATGATAAAAAAATCGAAGATGCTGACTTTGAAGTTGTAGAAGAAGATTAGATTTTTTATTATGCTATTAATTATTAGTTTCAAAAGCAATGAGACTGCTTAGAAACTTATTTCTCTTAGTTATAATACTCTTTTTATCCCTTTCTGTGATGTTATTTTCTTCGTTCAAGGAAATTTCTAACAATGGCTATACAGATATTCCTGATTCTTTTTCAATCGAAAATTATACTTTTCAATATGAAAGCCCTATTATTACTGCTGAATACATTGTCTCTGAGTCAGGTTTGTCTAGTATTGTAGTTGATGTTATGTCAGAAAATCTGACTATTAAGGTAAAAGATGGTGATAAATACAGAACTGTTGTAAATGTAAAATCGCCTATTGAAATGACAGGATGTTATA
>CAZSGU010000013.1:11330-23247 GCA_964606555.1 uncultured bacterium
CGAATAGAAATTGGAGAAGAAACAGATTGTTCGTTAGTTTCTCCAGATGGTGCCTATATAGTTGATGATGATTTAACATTAGTAAATTTTTCTGGAGAGTTTTTTATAGGAGGAACATATAATAAGCAAACAGGACAATCCAATCCATTGCTTACTTCCTTTAGTCTTCATGCAAAAGGTGGAGATGATTTTAAAGCTAACTACTTAAGTACTTTTTTTGACGAAATTGATTCGATTCAAGACGAAAAAGAAGAAGTTGATTTTTCTATCTGTCTTAGTGCTAAAAGCTGGAAGGAAAAAGACAAATTACGCTGGATTACGGATGAAGAAGATTTGGGCATAAAAAATGCAGAGTTGATTATCAAAAATAGCAGAATGTATTTAAATAAATTTCCTGCAGATCTTCAACCAGAGCCGATTAGAAATTTTAATGTAAAATTAAATATCAAAGAGAATATTGGATCAATTGATCTTACAGGCACAGTTGTCAATCCAAAGGTTAAATTTAAATATCAAGACGCACCTAATCTTCAAGTTGGAGGACCGATAGATTTTAGCAATATTCTGGAACCAAAGTTTAATTTAATCGTAAATGGAAGTAATATCTATTTTGCTTTGCTCGAGAATACTAATCTTAATGGTATTGCCGACTTATTGGTAACAATTACTGGGCAAAATGTATTAGATTTAAAAGGAAAAGTTAATATTAAAAAAAGTAATGGATTTTTAACTCCATTAAAAGATAGTGAATTTGAATTAGAACATAACTTATTTGAGAAAGAGAATGGATAAAGCCTCATTAGATTTATTGAATAAAAAAATAGAAAAACAATCAAAATTTGTCTTAGATCTTAAAAAAGGTATCGGGAAGGTGATTGTTGGTCAAGACGAACTGATTAATAAGATTTTAATCTCCATTATCTCCAATGGACATATTTTACTTGAAGGAGTACCGGGTCTTGCAAAAACCCTTACAATTAATACTATTGCTAATCTAATTAATGCTGATTTTAAAAGAATCCAGTTCACACCTGATATGTTGCCTGCTGATTTAATTGGAACATTGATCTATAATCAGAAAACAGGTGATTTTGTGACAAAAAAAGGACCAATTTTTTCCAATATCATTCTAGCTGATGAAATAAATAGAGCACCTTCCAAAGTTCAGAGTGCTTTGTTGGAATCTATGCAAGAAAGACAGGTTACTATTGGGGAGAAGACATTTAAGTTAGATCCTCCTTTCTTAGTGTTAGCTACTCAAAATCCTATTGAGCAAGAAGGTACATATCCACTTCCTGAAGCTCAAGTTGATAGATTTATGCTAAAAGTCCTAGTTGATTATCCATCAATTGATGAAGAAAAAGAGATTTTGGATAAAGTGGCAAAAACAGATTTAGATACCAAACTAAAGTCAATAATAAATTGTAAAAAAGTTTTAGATGCACAATCACTTGTCAATGAAATCCATATTTCTCCTAAGATTCTTGATTATATACTCAGTATTGTATTTGCTACAAGAAATCCTGAGAAATATAAACTTACAAATCTCAAAGATTTAATTAATTTCGGAGCTTCTCCGAGAGCATCTATTAATCTAGTATTAGCTGCAAAAGCTAATGCATTTATTAATGGAAGAGGATATGTAATCCCAGAAGACATAAGATACATAGGAAAAGATATTTTGAGGCATAGAATCCTCTTGTCATATGAAGCAGAAGCAGAGGAAATCACTTCTGAAGAAATCATCGATCAATTGTTTAAAGAAATATCTGTACCATAACACTATGTCTAAAGACATTCTAAAAAAAGTTCGACAAATTGAGATCAGAACAAAGAATCTTGTTAATGATTTCTTTGGAGGAGATTATCATTCCAACTTTAAAGGTCGTGGTATGACTTTTTCTGAAGTAAGAGAATATCAACCAGGTGATGATATAAGGTTTATTGATTGGAACGTAACAGCAAGAACTGGAAAACCTTATATTAAAGTTTTCGAAGAAGAACGCGAATTAACTGTTCTGCTTCTTATCGATGTTAGTAGTTCAGGAGTGTTTGGTTCTAAAAGTGCATTAAAAATTGATTTAGGAATTGAAATAGCTTCTGTTCTTGGATTCTCTGCTATCAAGAACAATGATAAAGTTGGACTTGTTCTATTCAGTGATGATGTAAATAAGTATATACCTCCGAAAAAAGGAAAATCTCATGTGTTAAGATTGATAACTGATCTAGTTAATTATGATTATAGTCAAGATCAGAATAAAACTTCTATAAAAAATGCGCTTGAGTTTGCTAATAAAATTTCCAATAGAAAAAGTGTTATTTTCGTTATTTCAGATTTTGTAGATGATAATTTTTGGTCTGAAATAAAACATTTAAACTTTAAACATGATTTGATTGGGATTCAAATCTATGATCTCTTTGAGAAAGAATTTCCTAATCTTGGTCTAGTAGAAGTGCATGACTCTGAATCAGGAGAAAAAGTTTGGATAGATACTTCAAAGAAGAAAACTCGATTAAATTTTTCGAAAGATTCTACGCAGAAACTAGAAGAATTTTCTCAAAATTGTAAAAATATTGGATTTGACTTAATTCAAATTGGAACTAATCAAGATTATATTAAGATATTAACTCATTTTTTTAAAAAAAGAGCAAAACGTATATAGTCTCAATGAAACGCTTCTATATATTATTTTTAATACTATTTCTTAGTTGTTCCAGTATTGATGATGATATTCCTTTTAGTTACTCTGTTGATACTCTCAATGTTGAGATTGGTTATCCTGTATCTTTTAATATTAGTGTTAATAATTTAGAAAAAAATTATACAATCCTTGAACAAGGTTGGGCAGATTCTTCCGTTTGGATTTCTGATTCTTCGAGGGTATTTATAAAGAGTGCTACAATGGATTCATTAGAAAATTCCTATTCTTTAAATTTCGAAATAACATTTTGGGATACAGGAAAAACAATTATTCCACCCTATTTCTTAACAGTCAATTCCAATGATTCGACTATATCAGAAACATATAATAGCGATTATATTGATATTAGCGTTAGATCTTCTCTTTCTGATGGAGATTTAACTGATATTCAACCCGATAAACCAATAAAAGAAATTGAGCTTCCATATAATTATAAGAAGTTGATTATCTTATTTATAATCATATTTCTATTGTTTTGTGCGATTTATTTATGGAATAATAGAGATAGGAGAAGGCCATTTTTCAGAATAAGATTTTTTAATCAGGATCCAAAAAAAGATGCTATCGAAGCAATTAATAAGATTATATCAAGCAATACATCATCTATAGAATTCTATGAATCTTTATCTAGAACTTTAAAAGAATATATACAGAATGAATATTATATTATTGCTCATGAAATGACTTCAGTTGAACTGAATAAATTCTTTAATGATCGAGACTTGGCAGATTTATTAAATCATATTGATTCGGTGAAATTTGCTAGCAAAGATTACAGTTCAACAGAGAGAAAAAAAGATTTAGCCTTAGCAAAGAAATTTGTAAGAAAACTACTATAAAGCAATTAAGTTTTACACATGGGTACTACTGCAGATATAAAAAATGGATCTATAATATTACATAAAAATTCTCGTATGAAAGTAGTAGAATTTCAACATGTAAAACCTGGGAAAGGACCTGCATTCGTAAGAACTAAATTAAAAGATATTAAAACCGGAAAGATAATTGATGAAACTTTTAATTCAGGAGTTAAGCTTGCCTTTATCAGAGTTACATCAAAAAATTTTCAATACTTATATAAAGATTCAGATAGTTATATTTTTATGGATAATGATAATTTTAATCAGATTCAAGTTTCTGAGTCCATGATTGATGATAATTACTATTATATTAGAGAAGGTGATAATATTGAAATTATTTTTGATGGAGATGAAGTGATTAATATTAGCTTACCTCCAAAAGTTAAATTAAAAGTAGTTGAGACGGATCCTGGGTTAAGAGGAAATACAGCAACAAATGCAACTAAATCAGCCAAAATGGAAACAGGGCTTGAAATTCAAGTACCGCTTTTTATTAACGAAGGAGATATTTTAAAAATTGATACTAAATCTGGGAATTACTCTGAACGAGTAAAGAATTAATAGTATGTGGAAAGACAGATTAAAAGAAGTTATTTATATTTTAGAAAATAGTAATATTAATGAAATCGAAGTTCGTTTCTGGTTTCGTAAAATAAAAGTTACTAAAAATCCACCAATTGTTAATGCAGATCCTGATACTCCATCTAAAGAAACTACTATCGAGGAAAAAGAACCTTCAATCAAGATTGATGAGAGGAAAGATACTCAGGCTATTGTTTCTAATCTATTTACAGTAAGATCACCAATGCCAGGTACTTTCTATGCTGCTTCAGAGCCAGGTGCAAAACCATTTGTAGATGTCGGATCAAAAATTAACGAAGGTGATGTTATTTGTATAATTGAGGCAATGAAAATAATGAATGAAATTCAATCTGAAAAAAATGGTACAATTAAAGAAATTCTAATCGAAGATGGTAATCCAATAGAATTTGATCAACCTCTTTTTGTAATTGATTATTCTGAATAAAATCTATGTTTAAGAAAATACTGATTGCAAATAGAGGTGAAATTGCTATAAGAATTATTCGTGCATGCAAAGAAATGAATATCAAAACTGTTGCAGTATACTCAAAAGCAGATGAACTTTCTTTGCACGTTAAATTTGCTGATGAAGCAATATGTATAGGAGAAGGTCCTCCTCTCAAAAGTTACTTAAATATTCCAAGAATTATTGCTGCAGGAGAAATTAGTAATGCTGATGCAATACATCCTGGATATGGTTTTTTAGCAGAAAGTGGAAAATTTAGTGCTATATGCAAAGAAAATGATTTCTCTTTTATTGGCCCAGATTCTGATATTATAGAATCGATGGGAGACAAAATTAATGCAAGAAATATTGCAAAGGAAGCAGACATTCCTATTATACGTGGAAGTGATAATGCCGTTGGTTCTATTAATGAATTAATTGAAATATCGAATCAAATTGGCTATCCAGTAATATTAAAAGCTGCATCGGGAGGGGGAGGTAAAGGAATGCGTATTGTTGAAAGTGCTTCTGATCTTGAACAATCTTTTTCTATCGTTAAATCTGAAGCTGAAAAAGCATTTGATAATTCTGAAATATATGTAGAAAAATTTGTTAAAAATGCTCGTCATATTGAAATTCAAATTATAGGAGATAAATTCGGAAATTATATTCATTTAGGCGAACGTGAATGTTCTATTCAAAGAAGTAATCAAAAATTGATTGAAGAATCTCCTTCTTCTTTTTTAGATGACGGTTTAAGAAAGACACTTGGAGAAAAGGCTATTAACTTAGCGAAAGCAGTAAAATATGTTGGATTAGGTACAATTGAATTTCTAGTTGATGATAATAAAAATTATTATTTCATAGAAATGAATACTAGAATTCAAGTAGAACATACTGTTACAGAAATGGTAACAATGTTAGATCTGGTTAAGGAACAAATTAGATTATATTATGGAGACAAATTACGAATTAATCAAGATATGATTACTATGAAAGGGCATGCAATAGAGTGCAGAATCAATGCTGAAGATCCATTTAATAATTTTATTCCTTCTCCTGGCAAGATCGAAACACTCCATTTTCCAGGAGGTATTGGTATTCGAATTGATTCTCATATATATGCAGGATATGAAATTCCTCCATTCTATGATTCTATGATTGGAAAATTAATTGTTCATGCTAGCAATCGTGATAAGGCTATTATTAGAATGAGAAGAGCGATTAAAGAGACGATAATTGAGGGACCTAATACTACCCTACCATTATTGGAAAAAATATTTCTAAATAATGACTTTATTAATGGTAATTTTAATATAAATTTTTTAGATAAATTTCTACAACAAGATAGTTCTAAAAAATTATTGGATAAAGTTGCTGAGCTTAAACAAGATGTGAAGGGAGGGTAACATTGAATATTCCAGAAAATCTACTTTATACTTCAGAACATGAATGGATTAAAATTGAAAATAATACAGCAATAATTGGAATTACTGATTTTGCTCAAAGCGAATTAGGAGATATAATTTTTCTAGAACTTCCAAATTTGGATTCAGTCTTTAATACTGGAGATATTTTTGGTACAATTGAAGCAGTAAAAACTGTTTCAGATCTTTATATGCCTTTAGATGGAAAAATTACTGAAGTCAATAATATTTTGAATGATAATCCAGAAAAAGTTAATGAAGATCCTTATGGTGAAGGATGGATAGTAAAAATAATAATAGATGATAATGCCACCAAAGATCAATTGCTTGATTCCAAAAAATATAATCAACTAATTACATAAAATGTTATCTCATTTAGATGATTTTTCTCGAATATTAAAAATTGAAAGAAATTATTCTAATAATACAATCAGTTCTTATCTTTCTGATTTAAAATCTTTTGATAGTTTCTTGGAAAAAAATGGAATTGATTTTGAAAAACTCAATAATAAGCACACAAAGTTATTTTTTAGGGATTTATCTAAAAAAAAATTTTCTCCAAGGACAATAAAAAGAAAATTCTCTTCCCTTTCTTCTTATTTCAATTTTTTACTGGATAGAAGAATTATCAAGAATAATCCTTTGAATGGTGTTTTTACTCCAAAAATTCCCAAGATATTACCAGAAATTTTAACCATTGAAGAAATAAATAGTATCTTTTTAGCAGCTGAAAGTTCTAAAAATGAAATTTTATCTCTTAGAGATAGATGTATATTAGAAATGTTATATTCTTCAGGGTTGAGGGTAAGTGAAGTATGTGAATTAAAAATCAATAATATTCAGTTTGATCTGGATTTAATACGTTTTTTTGGAAAGGGAAGTAAAGAAAGAATTATACCTCTAACATATTATGCGAGAAAATGGCTTAAAAAATATTTAAGCGAATCAAGAAAAATTCTATCTTCAAGATCAAAAAAAAGTTCAAACTATGTTTTTCTAAGTAATAATGGTCTTTCTTTAACACGAATGGCTATCTGGTTGTCTGTAAAAAAATATGTTAATTCAGCAGGTGTTTTAAAGAAAATTTCACCTCACACATTTAGACACTCATTTGCTACGCACTTGATTGATGGTGGAGCTAATCTTATTGAAGTGCAAGCTCTATTAGGCCATGCTGATATTTCTACAACAGAAATATATACTCATTTATCAAGAGAATTTGTAGAAAGTGAATATATGAAAGCTTTTGAAAAAGATAAGAATTAACTATTTTTGAGTTATGGTTAGCCTACCAATACAATTACAACTGATATTATTACCGTGCATTTTATTTGCTTTAACAGTTCATGAATATGCGCATGCTAGAGTAGCATATTATCTTGGAGATAATACTGCATATTATCAGAACAGAATGAACTTAAATCCATTGAGTCATTTAGACCCTATTGGATTTTTTGTACTGTACTTTGTTGGATTTGGATGGGCCAAACCAGTACCAGTTAATATGGCTAATTTTTCAAATCCGAGACAGGATATGATGCTTGTTGCCATTGCAGGTCCTGCCTCCAACATTGTGTTAGCGACTATTGCATCTCTGATATATAACAATATTTTTATCAATGCTCAATTTGCCCAGGGATTAGAATTTTTTATATATATAAATGTTCTTTTAGCACTGTTTAATATGATTCCAATTGCTCCACTCGATGGTTCAAGAATTCTCCCACTGTTTATAAGAGACCCTCGTACTTTATATCGGATAGAGTATTATGGTCCAAGAGTTTTATTAGGTTTGATATTTATCCAAATTTTAACTGGTATTCCGATAATTTGGTCGATTATAGGCGTTCCTGTAGAATTGATTCTCTCTTTATTGATTGGTTAGTGTTGGAAAAAATATTAGCTATAGCTGGTCCAACTGCTTCTGGTAAAACAGATGCCTCAATTAAATTAGCAGAAAGATTCGATGGGGAAATTATTGGTGTTGATTCTAGACAGATATATAGATCAATTCCAATTGGTACAGCACAACCATCAAAAGATCAGTTGGAAACTATTCCTCATCATTTAATTGCTGTCAAAGAACTAGGTGAAACTATTTCTGCAGGAGAATATGCAAAGCTTGTTGATGAAAAAATTCAACTGGTTTTAAATAAAAATAAAACACCAATTTTATGTGGAGGTACTGGCTTATATTTTAAGACATTATTTGAAGGTATTTTTTCAGGAAGTGAGACTAATCTAGATATTAGAAATAGATTAGATAAAGAATATGATAACAATAAAGAAGAACTCTATAGTAAACTTCAATTAATTGATCCTGATTATGCTCTAAAAGTTCATATTAATAATAAAAAGAGATTAATTAGAGCATTAGAGCTTTATGAGCTTACTGGTAAAAGTATGACTGAGAATTTTTCTCTCAATAATAAAAAAAGTGAATTTTATAATAAATTCTTTACTATTTATCTAAAAATGTCTCGAAAAACTCTTCATGAAAGAATATTAAAAAGAACAATTTTTATGGTTGAAAATGGATTAATAGAAGAGGTAAAAAGTGTGTTAGATAATAATTATAATATTGAACATTTAGATTATATAGGTTTTGATGAAATTATATCCTATTTAAGCAATAAAATTAGTCTAGATGAAGCAGTCGAAAAAATTGTTATAAGAACACGACAATATGCAAAAAGACAGCTAAAATGGTTCGATATACAAGATTTTGATTTAATAATTAATGCCGACAATACAAATTCCAATGATATAGTTGACAAAGTAGCTCAAATCTACTAATTTGCGCGGAATTTGGAGGATTTAATAATGCTAAAAAGCAAACATCTTATTGGTTTAGAAGATTTTCCAATTTCTGATTTGAATAAGATCATCGATACTTCATTTAAATTCAAACAAATCCTTGATTCTCCTGGAAGAAAGATTAACCTTTTAAAAGGGAAAACTTTGGTCAATATGTTCTTTGAAAATTCCACAAGGACAAAGATTAGTTTTACTCTGGCTGAAAAGAGATTAGGTGCAGATAGTATTAATTTTTCAGCATCTACGAGTAGTGTCAAAAAAGGAGAAACGTTAAAAGATACAGTGCAGAATATTGCATCAATGCAGATCGATGGAGCAATAATAAGACATTCTCATCCAGGCGCAGCTTTAAAATTAACTGAATATATCGATGGTTCAGTTATTAATGCTGGAGATGGATCTCATGAACATCCTACACAAGCCATTCTGGACATGGTAACTCTTAAAGAAAAGTTTGGAAAGATTAAAAACTTAAAAATTGGAATTATTGGGGATATATTGAATAGCAGAGTAGCACGAAGCAATATTTTTGGACTGAAAAAATTAGGTGCTGAAATTGTAGTTTGCGGTCCTAGTACATTGCTTCCAAATGATGCTGCGAGATTAGGTATTAATGTTACTCATAATGTAGATGAAGTCTTAAATTGGTGTGATGCTGTCATTGTTCTTCGTATACAGCTTGAAAGAATGCATTTGGGAAGGATTCCATCACAGCGAGAGTACCATAGATCATTTGGATTAACTTATAAAAGAGTAGAAAAATTAAAAAAAGATATTACTATTATGCATCCAGGTCCGATGAATAGAGGAATCGAAATTGATAGTACAATTGCTGATTCTGAAAATGCCGTTATTTTAGATCAGGTTCTCAATGGAGTTGCATCAAGGATGTCTATTCTTTATTTATTGTTAGGTGATAAATCGGAAAGATTATGATTACTAAAAAACAACCTAAAAAAATATTACTAAAAAGTGGAAGAATTGTTGATCCGTTTTCAAAGAAAACATTTGTTGGTGATATATTAATTGAAAATGGCAATATAGCTTCAATCAGAAAGACCATACCATCTAGAGATAAAGATACTTTAAAAATTGATTGTAAAGGTTTAGTAGTGACGCATGGTTTTTGTGATATTCATGTCCATTTTAGAGAACCTGGTAGAGAGGATAAAGAAAATCTTGAATCTGGGTCTATTGCTGCACTAGCGGGTGGTTTTACCCAAGTTTGTACAATGCCGAATACTAATCCTGCAATCGACTCAGCAGAGCATATTTATTATATTTGTGGTAAAAGCAGTCATCTTCCAATCGATATTTTCCCTATCGGTGCTGTTTCTAAAGGTCAAGAGGGTAAAGAGTTAACTGAAATGATTCTAATGAAAGAAAATGGTGCTATTGCGTTTAGTGACGATGGAATTCCAATCCAAAATGCACAATTCATGGCGTTAGCGTTACAATATGCGAAAATGATTGATCTTCCCATTATTAATCATGCAGAGGATATTTATTTAAGAAATGAAGGAGTTATGAATGCAGGGCCAAATTCAGATAATTTGGGACTTAAAGGTAATCCTAATTTAGCTGAATCAGTTATGATATATAGAGATCTTGCATTAGCAGCATCTCTAAATGCTAGATTACATATTCCGCATGTTTCTACAAAAGAATCAGTTGAATTAATCAAGTTATTTAAATCTAGAAATAAACTAATCAGTTCAGAAGTTTCACCTCATCATTTGTATTTCTGTGATGATGATATTGTTGGATTTGATACAAACCTTAAAGTTGGTCCTCCAATTAGATCTAAAAATGATAGGAAGAAATTAATTGATGGCATTAAGAGTGGCACTATTGATTGTATCGCAAC
Source organism: uncultured bacterium (assembly GCA_964606555.1). Taxonomy (GTDB): domain Bacteria; phylum Fidelibacterota; class Marinisomatia; order Marinisomatales; family Marinisomataceae; genus Marinisoma. The sequence continues at coordinate 22,031 of CAZSGU010000013.1, forward strand.
TGATCATGCTCCTCATACGATAGAAGATAAAGAAACAACGTTTAATGATGCAGAATTTGGAATGATTGGGTTAGAAAGCTGTTTTGGAGTTGTTAATAAGATTTTAGTCAAAGAGAATGGTATGAGTCTAAAATCGTTGATTGAGAAATTAACAGTTAATCCAAGAAAAGTAATGAATCTTAATACAGATTTATTTGCAATTGGTGAAAAGGCTCAGATTACAGTTTTCAATCCAAATGAGAAATGGACATTTTCAGGAGATGATATTTATTCTAAATCTTCAAATTCGCCTTTTATTGGCCATGAATTGGTTGGTAAAATCAAATATGTGTTCTCAAAAAATTCATTTTTTAGTCTATAAATTTACTAATCATTGTTATTGACTAATGGAATGACATCAATTAAGTTCATTTCGTTTTTGATACTTTATGAAAACAAGCACAATATCAGCTAAAAAAATAGAGCACAAATGGTGGTTGCTAGATGCCGATAATCAGGTATTAGGGAGATTTGCGTCTAAAGTAGCTCAAATACTCAGGGGTAAACATCGACCAAACTATGCTCCCAATCTATATATGGGAGATTCTGTTGTAATAGTGAATTCAGATAAAATAAGATTAACTGGTAATAAAGCTGACTCAAAACAATATTTTAAACATTCTGGTTATCCAGGTGGAGCTAAAATGACTAATTATAGCGATTTAATAAGAAATGATTCTGATAAAATAATTATTAATGCTGTTAAAGGGATGTTGCCTAAAAATAAATTAGGAAGAGAAATTATAACCCATCTTAGAGTATATAAAGGTGCAATCCATAATCAAGGTGCCCAAAATCCAGTAAAATGGAGCGAGGCTTAATGAAGAAGGAACCTTTTAGCGGTATTGGTAGAAGAAAAAACTCAACTGCAAGAGTCTATCTATCAAGTGGATCGGGGAATTTTGTTGTAAATAGTAAGTTTGATCTTAATTCGTATTTAAAGAGGGAATCGTTAGTCATTCATGCAGTGAAACCTCTTGACATTCTAAACCTTAAAGATAAATATGATTTAAAAATTAATGTTTCTGGCGGTGGGCTAACTGGTCAAGCTGGTGCAATTCAGCTAGGAGTTGCAAGAGCTCTCTTACAATCAGATGACAAACTAAGAAGTCAATTAAAAACTCATGGTTTATTAACAAGAGATGCTAGAGAAGTGGAAAGAAAGAAATATGGTCAAC
>CAZSGU010000014.1:0-22242 GCA_964606555.1 uncultured bacterium
TTTGAAAGTTGTTATCTGGATCAATCTTAAACTGTACTCTTTCATTCGTTGAAGGGTGATTAAACTCAATTGAGTAGGCATGGAGACAGAATCCTTCAATCGTAGAGTAATAATTGTTCAGTTGTAATTGAATATCCTTAGAATACTCTTTAGATTTTTGAATTCCACCATTATATAAATCATCTCCAAATATTGGATATCCAAATTCTTTACAATGTGCTCTAATCTGGTGAGTTCTTCCTGTTTTAGGAAAAAATCTTACTGCTGACAAATATTTTCCACCTTTTATTAGCTTAAATCTAGACACTGCATTTTTTCCAGTGCTTGATACTTCAAATTTTATTGGATTCTTTTTATTACGATTAAGGAAATTGTCTATGACTCCTTCATCCTTGTTCCATAAGCCCCATGTAATAGCTATATATTCTTTTTGTATTGTTCTATTTTGGAATTGTTCAGCAATTTTCCAATGAGAGTATTCACTAAATGGTATGATCATCACTCCAGTAGTATCTTTATCTAACCTGTGGACAATTCCTGGTCGTAAAGGATCAACAGAGCTTTCAAAATCTTGTTCAAATGTATCTAAAACAATATTGACAAGGGTTTTATTATAATTTCCTTTAGCAGGATGAACAATAATGCCACGTGGTTTATTAACAATTGCAAAATCTTTATCTTTATACAAAACATCTAATGGATATTTCCATTTTTCTAATAGCGTTTCTTCTAAATTATCTTTATTAGTTAAATCAATTTCAATGATATCTCCATAATTAAGAGCTGAATTTTTCTTAGTCCATTCACCATTGACTTTAATTGATTGATTAGAAATCATTTTTTGAATATTAGTGCGAGAAAACTGCACTAGTCTCTGAGAAAGAAAAAGATCTAACCTGATAAGTTCATCTGAAGAAGAAACTGCTATTTTCATAAATCATTGCCTTTGAATGATTATAGAACTATAAAGGAAGAATAACAATCCTATTGTTACTGATGAATCTGCTATATTAAATACATACCAATGTACATTATTGATATGAAAATCAATGAAATCAATTACATATCCTCTAAAAATTCTATCAATTATGTTCCCTATAGCTCCACCAATTATCAATAATAGAGAAATTTGATAAAAATGTTTGTCAAACTCTTTATCTTTTAACAATGAGAATAAATAAAATGTAATTAGTATAGGAAATACGATAAAAATAACTTTTGAACCCGGAAAATTAATACCAAAAGCAATTCCTTCATTTCGGATATACGTGAAATTTAATAAATGAGGTATAATCTCTATTGATTGATACAAGTCCATCTTAGCATGAATAAGTATTTTTGAAATCTGATCAATCAACACAATGGAACAGATTAAGAGAAATTTCATAACAAATTCAGTTTCTTTTTCTCTTTACAAAAAACACCTTTAGTAGCATTTGGAACTTCTAACAATCTTTCTTCAGGAATTAGGGGTGAATCAGGACATTCACATTTTTCTGCATCATCTTGATAAACTTGACAGATACCATAGGTACCACGATCAATTCTATGAAGTGCTTTTTGCAGATTTGTCACATAATCAGATTCACGAGACATTAACAAGAAACTTTTTTCTACTTCATGAGCTTCTGTGCCTTCATTATGATCTTCTGAAACATGATTTGAAAACATTGAAGAGTCATTTGAGGCAGTTGAACGTATACCTTTAATGTTATCATTAATTTCTTCTATTTTTAGAAGAATGTTTTTTCTAAACATTGCAAGTTTAGCTTTTGAATATTTATTTTTTTTCAATTTATTTATTCTTTTGTTTCTTTATGAAAATATTAAAATTGTTTTTTTCATAACTAAGAACGGAATTATAATCACTATTTTCCAATTTGTCCACAATATCTGTACATAATATTTCATTCATAAAATATTGTTTATGTTTTTCAATAGCATCAATTATATCATCAGAAAAATTATTAGATAGTATAATTCTATCATCAACATCAAAGTTTGCTTCCTTTCTCATGATTTGAATATGTCTAATAACTTCTCTCACCAATCCTTCTGTCTTTAAATCATCATCTATCTTTGTATTGATAGAAACAATAACATTATGAGAAAAAAATGCTTCCTCATCCTTCGCACCTTTAATCTGAACACTTATATCTTCATTAATAATATCAAAATCTTCTGAAAAAAGTTTTTCATTATGTAGGTATTTTTTTATTGTTGAATATTCATCCATTGTAGATATAATCTTTACAATCTCTTGCATATCTTCTCCAAATTTTGAAGATAAAGTTTTAAAATTTGGTTTTATTGTGAAAGATCCCATCATTTCAACCTGATCGGTAATTGTAACTTTTTTTATATTCAATTCATCAAGAATAATTTCTTTTTGGTTCATTATAAATTCAGCAATATTGGAGTCATTCTCATAGATTTTTATCTCGGATAAAGGCTGTCTTACTTTCACATTGGCTTTCTTCCTTGCAGCTCGTCCTCCTTCCATCACTTTTTTTAATACATCAACTTTCTTCAAAAGTTCTAAATCAATTCTTTTCTCATCAAAATCAGGATAAGGAGATAAATGGACGCTTTCAAATTTCTCTTTAGAAATATTTTTATACATATGCTCTGTTACAAATGGTAAAATTGGAGACAAAATCTTAATTACTGATAATAAAACCTCATATAAAGTTTGATATGCCACAAATTTATCTTTATCATTTTCGCTCTTCCAAAATCTTCTTCTATTTCTTCTAATATACCAATTGGACAAATCATCAATAAATAATTCAATCTTTTTTAATAATTTATCTGCTTCAAATCTATCATAATGAATAGAAGACTCTTTAATTAATAAATTAACTTTTGCAATAATCCATTTATCTAATAATGTATAATCTTTAGGGTTAATCTTTTGTGTATTGGGCTCAAATTTATCAACGCTAGCATAGGTACAGAAAAAAGAATAAATATTCCAAAGACTAATTAATCTTTTCCTTACATCATCAGCTTTACCATACCCAAATAATAGATTATTCTCTACATTTTGCCTTATGTACATCCATCGCATAACATCTACGCCCATTTTCTCAGCAGCATCATCAAACCAGATTGCATTACCTGCAGTTTTATGCATTTCTTTCCCATCTTCATCTTTAACTAAGGCATGACCAAGAAGAGTTTTAAAAGGAGCTTTGTTCTCTAGAAAACTTGACATAGCAAGCAAAGAGTAAAACCAATTTCTAAATTGACCAGGGAAACATTCTGTAATGAAATCAGCAGGAAACCATTCTTTCCAATATTCATTATTATCGAAATAGCCTAGAGTAGAAAAAGGAACAATACCTGCATCAAGCCATGGATTTCCAACATCCTCGATCCTACTCCCAACTAAACCCGTCTCAGGATGTTTAATTTTAACATAATCAATCCAAGGACGATGAGGACTCTTACCTTCAAATTTATCCCATCCTTCAACAGCAAGTTTTTTCAGTTCTTCCTTCGAGCCAACAACATAAAAACTCCCATCTTCGAATGTCCATATTGGTAATGCTAGTCCCCAAAATCGTTTTTTCGAAATCATCCAATCACCCATATTGTCTAACCAATTATGTTCACTGTCTGATCCCCATTCTGGAATCCAATTAATTTCATCGACAACATTTTTAATTCTATCTCTCCAATCCATGTTTATATACCATTCGTTTACTTGTTTAAAAACAAGTTCATCTCCGGATCGCCAACAATGTGGATATACATGAGGATAATCTTCTGCATAAAGCAATAAATCTCTCTTTTTTAAGTCTTGTAATATTTTTTCTGAAGTTTTTTCATCGGTTGCATTAAGACCAGATAAGAAATCAAAACCTTCAACAAAATTAGCTTGATTATCAATCGGTGATATTTCAACAAAATTATTCTTTTTACAAATTTTACTATCTATTGATCCACACCCTCCTGCCATATGAACTATACCAGTCCCTTCTCCTTCAACTACCATATCATTTCCTTCTGAATCTTTTCCCCCATCAACAATAATATGACATTGAACTGCATTAACTCCTTTTTTCTCCAATGCAACATTAATATTTGGATAACCTCCATTATTATTTTGTGCATCAAGATGATCATAAGGTCCTTCGTAATTCCAACCAAGCATGTCTTTTCCTTTTAGTACTTCAATAACTTTATATCCCCCTCTTTCCTTAAAAATTTGATCTAAGGTTTTTAGTTTAGGGACCCCTTTAACCCAGTTTTTCTTTTCAGAAAATTCTTTAGCAAGACGTTGAAACTTTAAATTGTTCTCAGCAACATAATAAATAGAACCATCGGGTAGAGCTATTTTTGCATAATTTAATTTTTTATTAATTGCGACAGCAATATTTGAAGATAGAGTCCATGGTGTTGTAGTCCAAATAAGTAAATTCTCATTCTTATGATCTTTTAAGGGAAATTTTACAAAAACACCTTTATGGACAGTAAGTTTACGACCTTCAATAATCTCCATCTGAGAGTAAGAAGTACCTGATCTACCAGACCATGGAACAACATCTGTACCACGATAAATTTTGTCTTCTTCAAACAATTTTTTTAGAAAAGACCAAATTGCATAATTATTATCCTCTGACATAGTATAATATGAATTATCCCAATCCATCCAATAACCTAGTCTTTTAGATTGATCCGTTTGGACCTCCGAATACTTTTGCACTCTTTCTTTACAGAGATTAACAAATTTTTCTATACCAAGATCTTCAACCTCTTTTTTAGATTTAATACCAAGTTCTTTCTCTACTTCAACCTCTACCCATAGTCCTTGACAATCAAAACCATTCTGATAACGTAATTGGTATCCATTCATAGCTTTATAACGCTGATAAACATCTTTTAATGTTCTTCCCCATGCATGATGAACTCCCATCGGATTATTCGCAGTAATTGGACCATCAAGAAAACTCCATTTCTTACCCTTGGAGTTCTGTTTGATTAATTTCTGAAAGATATCATTTTTTTCCCAAAAATTAAGTATATCGTGTTCAATTGATATAAAATCTGCTTTTGGATTTTCTTTTTTTATGCTCATAATGGATTAACTATGAACTTATAAGAAATGTCGAATTATTGCAATTTGATTAGAATTTATCTTCGAAGTGTTAAAAACCTAGACGCTCTACCACGTTTTACTAGAACCAAAACTTTTCTATCTTCTTCGTATTGTTCTATTTCATTAATGAACTCATTAATATTAGAAATCTTTTTTTGTCCTACACGATTTATTAAGTCACCGAGTTCAAAACCAGCTTGTTCAGCAATACCGTCAGGCAATATTTCAGTCACAATAATACCCTCTAAATCTGAACCATCTGACCAACCTGAACTTTTAGAGAGAATATCAAATTTTTCTATTAAAGCCTCAGATATATTCGTAACAGTAAGTCCAAATTTCTTATCTGTATAAACATCACCCAAAGATGCTAACCCATCAACCGATTTTTCTTCCAAAACTACATAAATATCTTCATTTCTTCCTGAACGAAGAATTTTAAGCTTTATTTTTGATCCTGGAATGCTATTTGATACTAAATTTTTTAATTCTGATCCATTATTAATCTTCTGATCTTCAAAACCTACAATGATATCGCTTTCTTCTAAACCAGCTTTATCAGCTGGACTACCTGGAACAACTTCACCTATTATCGTTCCTCGCATTGATTCAAGTTCCATTGCTTCATAGATATCTTCATTAATATCTTGCATATAGATTCCTAAGAAAGAACGTACGACGTATCCTTTTACAACTAAATCATCTTTAACTTTTTTTACTATGTTGGATGGAATAGCAAATCCAACTCCCGCACTAGATCTTGATCCAGAAATAATTGCTGCATTAATACCGATTAATTCTCCTGCCATATTTAATAATGCTCCACCACTATTTCCTGGATTAATTGCAGCATCAGTTTGAATAAAATCTTGATATTTATCACCGCCCGGCATCATGACATTGTCACGTCCTACTGCACTTACAATACCTGCAGTAACCGTATGACTGAGATTTGCAGAAAAAGGACTTCCTATGGCTAATACCCATTCACCAACTCTAACCTTATCAGAATCTCCCATTTTAACGGATTTTAGATTATCAGCTTCAATCTGTAAGATGGCTAAATCAGTTCCTTCATCAAGGCCTACAATTTCTGCATCAAACATTCTTTTATCCATCAATTCTATAATGATTTCATCTACAGGTTTTCCATTATCAAATACAACATGGTGATTAGTAATAACGTAACCATTATCTGCATCTACTATCACACCAGAACCCAACGATCTTCCCTGATAAGAATCAGGAATATCTCTACCAAAAAATCTCAACATATCTTGCTCTCTTTTATTCATTGTGTAGGTTTTCTTAGCAGTAATTGTAACAACAGATTGATTTACATCTTCAACTATATCAGCAAATAAAGTACTAAACTGTTGAAAAACAGGATTCTGTCCAAAAACAAATGATATTGTAATAATTGATATAATTAGTTTTTTCATAATCGTTCTATTTAAATAAAGAAGCTTAAAATAAGTTCCACAATTAATTTAATCCTTTTCTTAGAAAGTCTTGAAAATCATTCACATTTCTTGACATTCCTGGAAATTCTCCAATAATAAAATCATTCTTATCCAAAATAACATAATAAGGAAGTGCTGCAGTTTTAAATCTATCAATTTGGTACTTTCTTTTCTGAATATAATTTTCTCCAGCATCAGTATATAGACTAACTAAAACAAATTGTTGCATTAATTCTTCCACAGATTTATCATTAAAAATATTGGTCTCCATCCAGCGACAGTTGGTACATGTAACTCCTGTAAAATCAATAAATATATTCCTATTGTCTGCTTTTGCTAAGCGAAAACCTTCTTCTAAAGAATTTACCCAATTCAGATTAGAATGTGCTTTCTTTGGAGGTAAATATGATTCAATAGTACCATTAATATTATATCCAAAATTTCCTGATAATAAGTACAATGATAGAGATAAGAATACAATTGAAAGTAAACTTCTTTGATAAGAGAATTCTACTTTAGAATCATTCTTAAATCGAATATATCCTACAATATAAATAGAACATAGTGCCATAATAATTGCCCAAAAACTAAGTACTACTTCATAAGTAAATATATCCCACTGCCATACCAAATCTGTATTACTAATGAATTTAAATGCTGCTGCTATTTCTAAAAATCCCATAATTACTTTTACAGAGTTTAACCAACCGCCTGACTGAGGCATCTTTGTTAAATAGTGTGGAAAAAGAGCTAATAAGAAAAAAGGGGATGCAAAAGCTAAACTAAATATTAACATACCAATAATAGGCCAAAACCATTGCCCTTGTGATGCTGCAACCAGTATTAGTCCCATAAATGCCACTGTACATGTAAAAGAAGTAAGAGTAAAAGTTAAAGCCATAAACAATATACCTGCATATCCTTCAGAGTTTTCTCTCTGGAGTGAAAAACGCTTCAATGATTGAGGAAGATCAATTTCATAAAAACCAAAAAGTGAAAAAGCAAAATAGAAAAACAGAAAAGCAATAAACAGATTTACATAAGGATTAGAGGCAAGCTGCGTTGCTCCAGAAGCACCAAGGAAGATAGCTAGCAACATTCCAAGCAATGTAAATGTCATCACAATCCCAAGCATATAAACAAGAGCCCCTTTAACAGGTGAAGTATTTTTATCTTCACTTCTCTTCAAGAAAAAAGAGATTGTAATAGGTATCATTGGAAATACACAAGGAGTTAATAATGCTAAAAACCCCATGCTTAGAGACAGCAATAAAAAAGATCCAACTTTATTATTTGTGATATCTAATATTGATTTTTTATGAAAATCAAAATTAGCAATGGCATAGTCATTCCGAATAGGTCCCTCCACAACGTTAAGTTCTATATTTTGAGTATATTCATTAGGCGGATAACATAGGCCTTCGTTACATACTTGATACCGAACTGTAGATTTTAGAGTATAGGATCCTAAAGGAGTATCATCACTAATTTGAACTGGTATTTTAAATTGTGGTTTATTTTCATGATACTTTGTGATAATCATAAACCCTTCATCAAAATCTTCAATTGGTTGAGGTTCAATAATTCTACCAACTTGGTTAACAATTGAGCCTTCTATTCTGACAGTTGTTGATTCAGGGCCATCTGGAACATCATATATTGCATAAATATGCCAACCATATTCAAGTTCTGTATCCAAAGTTATAAGAGCGACTTCTCCTTGCCTTATATCATCTATACTAAACCTAAAATTGGCTGGATCATCAAATTGTTGACCAAGCAATATTGAAAAATAAAATAATGATAATAATTTCTTCATCAGTTTTGGGAAAATAACTTCTTCTTAATTTTTGTCCAAAAAGTTTCTTTAGGAATCTCTATATCAACTTCGCTGAAAGAATCAAGTTTATGAATCAAATTTTTGATTTCATTCTTAGCACAATCGTGTCCACTTTTAACAAAATCATCTGTACGATCAAATGCAGACCAATGAAGGCTATCATGATCTGGGTGGAATACAAAATCAGCTTGATTTAATAGGTATTCATTTAAATGACGGCTTGAGAGATCTCTTACTCTTGACATAATCTCAACAATATTTTCAAGCTTTTGATCAGTTTTAAACTTTTTACCGATATTAATTGCAATAATAAAATCACACTTATTTAATAATGGACTCACAGGAGTTGGCAATACCACTCCCCCATCAACCAACATTCTATCATTCTGATATGTCGGCTCTATGAAACCAGGGATAGAAGAGCTCTGAACAACCGCATCTACAATACTACCAGATTTATAAACAATCGGTTTTCCTGACATAAGATCAGTAGCAGTTATAATCAATGGTATACTTAATTCATCAAATGTTTTGCATGAAATCAGATTTTTTGTTGCCTTTGAAAGTCTTTCATTCTTAATAATTGATCTTCGTGTTGAACTAACCATTAAAACATACTGATTTTTTATTTGTTTCATTACTTGCGAAAAAATTGACTCATCTTTTTCATCATTTGATATATATCTAAAACCTAAATCTTTAAAATCTGTACTATTAATATGTTCTATATATATTTTTTCAACTATTTTTGCATTCCTATGACAAGCATACATTGCACCAATCATTGAACCTGCACTTGTTCCAGAAATAATATCAGGAAATATACTATGTTCTTCTAGAGATTTTAATATACCAATATGACATGCACCTCTTGCTCCGCCACCGCCAAGAGCAAGACCTATCTTCAAATTCTTATACATCTATATTTTTGCTTCCAGGCTTTGTGGGTGGAATATTTTTGAGAGAATCTGGAATATTTTCTGGAGAAAAGATATTTGCAACTTGTTTGGTAACCGAAAAGAATTCTTCATGTAAATCTATTTTTGATGAACTTCTATCAACAATTATTCCTATTCCACAAACAATCCCTTTATGATGATTAACTAATTCCATAACCTCTTTTAAAGATCCTCCCGTACTCAAGACATCCTCAATAATTAGAATCTTTTCACCTTCTTTAATGGTAAACCCTCTTCTAAGTTTCATATTTTGATTAATTCTTTCACAGAAAATTGTTTTTACACCTAATTGTCTACCAACTTCGGTCCCAAGAACAATACCGCCTAATGCAGGTGAAATAACTTTGTCAACTGAATATGACTTAAAATGATTGGACAATATTTCTCCAAACATTGATAAATATTCTGGATATTGTAATACTTTAGCACATTGAAAATATGCATCACTTCTGAGCCCAGAGGATAGTATGAAATGACCATACATTAATGCATTTGTTTTCTCAAAAATCTCAGTAAAATCTTTATCGTTCACAATATTTTCTCATTTGTTCTGAAAATTCTTTTGCAGCATTATAAATACTGTTTGAATCTTTGTTATCGGCAAAAATTATAGATCGTGAAACATTCACCAAAGTTGAATCTATAAATTCTTTGTTAATATTAACTGTATTCTCTAAATCTCCGCCTTGTGCACCAATACCTGGAATTAGAAAAGGTAAATTGCTTAATGATCGTACTTCTTTCATTTTGCGTATATCTGTAGCGCCAACAACTAGACCAATATTCTTGTTCTCATTCATATCATTTGTCAGATTGATTACATTTTTAAAAATATCATTTTGTATATATTCTGCAGATGAATTTGAGGTTACACATAAAACATAAACTCCTTTTGAAGAATCTATAGAAAATGGCTTTATTGTTTCTTCTCCCATATAAGGATTCACGGTAATAGCATCACAATCGAAATGTCTAAAAAAAGCATTGGCATAATGTGCGGCGGAATTACCAATATCTCCTCTTTTTGCATCTGCTATAATAATATGCTGACTTCCAATTTCTTTTATTAATTCTTCTAACCAAACAAAACCTTTCGATCCCCATTCTTCAAAAAAAGCTAGATTAGGTTTATACGCAGCAGCAAAATCTCTCGTAGCATCAACAACTGCGAATGAATAGTCTTTTAATTCTTCTAAAGTAGTGTTGGAAGCAAACTGTTTTTTGTCAATATCAATTCCGACACATAGATTAGATTCTTTTGTTTTAATTGAATTTTTTAGTTTATCTATAAAGGATACCATCAGCGAAATTTAGTTCAATTAACATGATGAAACAAATGGCTTCATAGTAGATTTAAATATTTTTAATTTTCCCCTAAATGGAGAACAATTCAGAAAAGTCACAAACAAAGATTATCGCTTCAACAAATGTCTTCCAAATCGAATTTGTTGAGAAACTCGGTAAAGAGGATTATCCTCCATTGATTAATATCTCACTACATCTTGCAAAAGAATATGGTAGACAAGCTGTTTTAACAAAAAATACTATTGAAAAATATTTTGATGGAAAAAAATCATTGCCATTTATAGCAAGATATCAAAATGAAATTATTGGATATATTATTGGAGTTCCTTTGGAAGAATTACGTGAAGAAAGCTGGGCTATTAATGATGAAAATTTTGGCAAATATAATACACTTTATACTTCTGCGTTTGTTATTATGGAAAAATATAAGTCAAATGGTTATGCAAGAATGTTAAAACGTGTTTATATCAGTTGGGCAGAAAAAAAAGAAAAGATTAGATATATGACCGGACATGTTCGTAGAGGCTTTGCAAATAGATTTGATGACAATATTGCTATTATTAATCAAGTAGAAAATTGGCAAGGAACTAGGAAACCATTTGAATATTATAGAAGATCATTTGGAGATGATGGAATATCTTCATCAGTTAATAATCCTCCACTTGAGATTACAATTTAATCATTACTTGATAAAAGACTTACTAATGCCAATGCAGCAGCAGAAATAGCTAAAGCTGGAATAACAGCTTCATCAAGACTCCATTGATTTCCAAAATAGACTGTTGCAACTATTCCTGATAAAATTGAACATATTGCACCATATTTTGTTGCTTTATCCCAGAAAAATGCTGCCAACAATGAAGGGGTAATTGCAGTTCCATAAATTGTAAATGCATATAGTGCTTTTTCAAAGATAGTTGTATCTGCAGCAAACATTCTTGAGACCCAATATGAGAAAAATCCTAATAATAGGACTAACAGTCTACTAAATACCACAATTGTCTTATCAGAGTATGTACGATTTGAATATTTTAGATAAATATCATTAATTAAAATGGTTGTTGGAACAAGTAAAAATGAGTCAGCTGTAGAAACAATAATACCTATTATTGTTGCAAGCATTAACGCTCCAATAAATGGTGGTAAGAAATTATAAGCTGCGTAAATCAATACATGTGATTCTTTTGCTATATCAGTAATCATACTAGAACTAATCCATGCATTTGCAACGATTAAAGACTCCAAGATAACAATTGCAAAAAATAATAGATAGGTTGCCTTTTTTGCGGACTGTACTGATTCGCTAGCAAAAAATCTTTGATACATATTTGCATCACCAAGAATTAGTAAAAAAGATGGTAGGGTAAAGTTTATAACCTCTCGCAGTGAAAGTACACCAAACATGGACATATTATTTATCATACCTTTATTTTCAAAACTAGTAGACATACCATCAAAGCCTCCAGCCTGAAAGAAAAGAATTGGGAGGGCGATGATAAAACAAGTAATCATCAAGATACCATTTGCAACATCCGTATATGCAACACTCAATAGTCCAGCCAAGACAGTATATGCAACAATAAATAGTGCTGCTATTATGGTTGCTTGATCCAAAGTCATTCCACTACCTAAATTATCATGGAATATAGTATAGATTACTGCACCACCAGCATTGAATTGATAACTAACAATCACGAGATACGCAGTAAGGAGTGCAATAACAGATAGAATCATTGCTATATCACCAAATCTTGAACCAATAATTTCTGGAACTGTTAATTTTTCAGAAGCTCTTGCTTTGCCAGCTATCTTTGTTAAAACTAATACACCTAACATGCCACCTATAGGTAACAAGAAACCAGCTGCACCTATTTCAAAGGTTTTTCCTGCATTTCCAAGAACAGATCCTGTTCCCATCCATGTTGCTGCCATAGTACCAACAAGAACCCAAGTAGATAAAGATCTCCCTGCCACAGAAAAATCTTCTTGATTCTTAATTGAGTCTGATTTGCTAAAACCTATTAGAAGTAAACCAATTAAATAAATTCCGATAATAAGATAATAAATCATTGAAATAATTTAATCATAATACATATATTATTCTTAATTAATGCAATTACACTGGAAAATAATAATAGGATTACTTCTTGGCACAGCTTATGGAATAGCAAGTGCATTTAATGGATGGTCGGAATTCACATCAAATTTTATATCTCCGTTTGGAACAATCTTTTTAAATCTCTTAAAGTTAATTGCGGTACCACTAGTAATCTCTTCTCTAATTACAGGCGTTGCCTCACTATCAGATACTAGAAAATTGTCTCGTATTGGATTAAGAACAATTTTGTTATATGTTGCTACCACGGCAGTTGCAGTAAGTATTGGATTGATCTTGGTCAATGTTCTTGAACCTGGATCTGCAATTCCAGATAGTTATCAAGAAACTTTAAGTGATGAATATAGAGATAAAGCGGCTAGTAAGAAAAATTTAGCTGATTCTGTTCAAGAAAACAGAGGACCATTACAACCACTAGTAGATATGGTTCCAAGCAATATTTTTTCCGCTGCGTCCAATAACAGCAATATGCTTCAAGTAGTATTTATATCAATTATCTTTGGTATTTCATTAATTGGAATTGATCGGAAATTTTCAAAACCTGTTTTGGAATTCCTCGAAGGAGTCAACCAATTAATTATAAAACTAGTAGAGATAATAATGTATTTTGCGCCTTATGGAGTATTCGCACTAATAGCCAAAACGATTAGTTCTGTTTCTGGTGATATATCTCAAATAGGTAGTATTTTGTCTGCTCTATTATTTTATATGGGAGTTGTGATTATTGGATTATTTATTCATATGGGAATTACTTACATTTCTATTCTTAAATTTTTTACTAATGTGAGCCTCAAACATTTCTTTAAATCTATTGGTCCAGTACAATTGGTAGCATTTTCAACAAGTTCAAGTGGAGCAACTCTGCCAGTAACAATGAAACGTTGTGAAAAAGATCTTGGAGTTTCAGAAGAAATATCATCTTTTGTACTACCATTAGGTGCCACAATTAATATGGATGGAACTGCATTATATCAAGGAGTAGCTGCTGTATTTATTGCTCAAGCTGTTGGAATGGATCTTACATTTGCAGATCAGTTTACCATTGTAGCAACTGCTGTATTAGCATCAATTGGTACTGCTGCTGTTCCTGGAGCTGGCATTATTATGTTAGTTATCATTTTGGAAGCAATTAATGTCCCAAGCGAAGGTATAGCTTTAATTCTTGGAGTTGATCGAATATTAGATATGATACGTACTACAACTAATGTGACAGGTGATGCTACAATTGCCTGTGCGATGGATTCTTTAGAGAAATAGACCAATTTTCATAGTGATCTTTAATTACTTTCTTTATATCTGATAATTGTAAAGATCTGCTTGCAGATACCATAATAGATTCGGGAAAAGAATTTCTTAAATACTTTATTCTATCTTCATCAACAAGATCAATTTTATTAAATACATACTGATAAGGAATTTTTTCTGCTCTAATTTCGGTTAATACGCTCTGTATTGTATCAATTTCATTGTATAAGTCACTTGAATTGGCATCCAAAATAATTAGCAATAAGTTCGAATCCACTACCTCCTGTAAAGTAGATTTAAAACTTGCTATCAAATTATTTGGAAGATTCCTAATGAAACCAACTGTATCACTTAATAAAATATAATTTGATTCACCAATAAAAAGACGTCTTACAGTTGTATCTAGGGTAGCAAATAATTGATTTCTGATTAGAACATCACTTTTAGTCAAAGATTTCATCAAAGATGATTTACCAACATTAGTATATCCTACTAAAGAAGTTCGGAAAAAATTCTTTCTTTTTTTACTTTGAACTTTTCTTTCAGAATCAATACGTTTTAACCTTTTCTTAAGAAGAGATATTCTCTTTCTTAAAATTCTTCTATCTACCTCAATCTGTGTTTCTCCAGCACCTGCTCTTGTACCAAATCCGCCCATTTGTCTTTCAAGGTGTGTCCACATTCTTGTTAGTCTTGGAAGCTGATATTCCAATCTTGCTAACTCAACTTGGGTTTTAGATTCTTTAGATTTGGCATTATTATAAAATATCTCTAAGATTACACCGCTTCTATCTATAAACTTTAAGTTTTTATCTAACTTTTGGAAATTCTTTGTCTGTACAGGAGTTAAATCTTCATCAAATATTATATAATCTATATTTAAGGCCTTTGCTTGTTCTACAATTTGTTTTGCCTTACCAGATCCAACAAAATAAGATGAATTAATATTTTTTAGATTCTGTTTAATTGTTCCAGAAACATCTAATCCAAGCGTATTGACCAATAAAGAGAGTTCTTCTATGCTGTAATTATAGTTTTTATCACGATTCCATATTCTTGGAGCTACTAATAAAGCTTTTTCTTTTCTAGAATGCATTCGAAATCATTTTTTGAAATAATATTCTATTAAGAATATCCGATAAAACCGACTTAAAATCTGCATTTGACCAATCTGAATTTATTTTTGTTGTTATAAAAAATATTTTTCCATTTAAAACTTCTTTTTCTAATAATAATGGATCATCTGTAGAAAAAGAAATTTTTGAAAACAAATTCTCATCATTTTCTAACTGAACATACCGATAAATCTTTGACTTAGTAAATATGTCATCAATTGCTAAAAAATCTTCATTAACAAAATCAATATTTTCAATTGTAAAAAATTGATTTCGTGATGACCCTCTAACCGCTTTTATATCCGGATAATCTAAACTATATATTAAATCCTCATTATTTCCAAAACTAGAATTGAGGAAAACTATTATGAATCCATTATTCAACAGAAATTTCTGTAAATCTACCACTGATTGGTTTGACAGATTATCAATATCGTTTAAAATAATAATTTCTTTATCTTGGAAATTATATTTTTGGAATTCATCGTATATAAAATTTTCATTAGTAATAAAATCTTTGTTAAATAAGAAAGAATGGTTTTCTAAGGTGCTCTGGTTTGGAAAAAATGATCCAATTCTGATATTTTTCTTTTTAGGAATTGAATGATAAAGATTTGTAATTACACTTTTTTCATGTAAAAACGAAATCTGAAAAAGGCTATCGCCATTATTTAAAGGTAGAAATCCATTAATAGTCTGAGCAGAATCAATATTAATAATATTTAACGTTTCATAGATAGTAGAACCATTAGATATTAACATATTAATATTATCAATCTCTGGATTTTTTATATCAATTTTTAACTGATACGCTAGAGAATCAGCATTCATTATATCATAATCATTGAAATCTAAATCGTATAAAAAAGATGACTCATCAAATGCTTCCGAAGATTGGTTAATATGAGGTTGTGCTAGAAATAAACAAAGAAATATAATTGATAAAAATTGAATATAAAAATAGGACTTAGATATAAGATCATTCTTTAATAAATAGATTGGAACCAAAACAAAGATTAGACACCAAAGAATTTCCATATTATCAAAAGACATCATTATTTACTAATAATTAAGTTAATTCTACTGTTTTGAGAAACTTTTGTACCTTCTTTCGGATTCTGATTCAAAATAATATTTGGTACTGATTTTTTGTAATCAACAAACTTAATGGATCCCTCTTTTAAATTTGAATTCTCTATTTTCTCTAAACCTTCACTATAAAATAAACCAATTAAATTTGGTACTGCCACAAAATCGTTTGGTGCTAATCCTCTACTCACTTCTAATCTCATTCCAAAACCTTTTCTAATACTATCTAGAGCTGTAGGAGATTGCCATGAAATAATTCCTTTCGGATAATTTGGATTAAAAGAATAATAAACTGAATCAATTTCTATACCAAGTTGGTTTAATTCTATCTCTGAAGCTCTTAAAGTTTTTCCTAGCAAATCTGGAACTAATACTTTCTTGTTTAAATGCGTAATTTTGAGCTTAATTTCTCTACCTGATTTAACTTCCTTTCCAGCTGCTGGAAATTGTTCCAGTACAATATTTGGATTGATATCATTAGTAAAAATTGTATCAGCGACCACAACTTTTACTCCTTCTGATCTAGTAATAGATTTTGCTTCATTAATATCTAAACCTTCTAGATTAGGCGTAAAAACAGTATTCTGCTCATTAATATAAAGCGGCATTAGTAAATAATTAAATAACGCTACTAACAATAAACCAGTAGCGAAGAAAATTCCAATTTCTTTAATAAGCTTCATTTAACCAAGTATAACATTTTTTAGATTAGACATTCCTATCATAAAATCTTTTGAAGACATTTTTTTCTTTCCTTCTATTTGAACCTCGTAAACTTTTAATGAACCTGAAAGACATGTAATTTCAAAATAAGTCTTAGATAAGTTAATTATTTTTCCTACTTCTTTATAATTTATCCCTCTTGTCATTTTTGCCTCAAATATCTTTAATCTTTTACCATCAATCATAGTATAAGCTCCAGGATGTGGACTGAATGCTTTAATCTGAGCATTAATTGTAGTCAAATCTTGGTTCCAATCAATAAGATATTCTTCTTTTTTAATTTTTGGAGCTAAAGTAACAAGTTTTTCATCTTGTATGATTGGAGAAATATTTCCGCTAGAATATTTTTCAATAGATTCGACAATAAGTTGGGCTCCTATATTGCTTAATTTTAATGATAAACTTCCATAATTATCATTATCTGAAATTTCACATTCTTTTTGCATCAATATTTTTCCAGTGTCAACTTTTTGTTCTATAAGAAAGGTTGAAATTCCAGTAATTTTATCATGATTAAGAATTGATCTTTGGATTGGTGCAGCTCCTCTATACTTTGGCAATAGAGAAGAGTGTAAATTAATTGCTCCCATCGTTGGAATACTCAATAACAACTTTGGTAATATCTTATAAGCAACTACAATGAATAAATCAGGTTTTAAATCTTCTAATTTTTGAATAAAATCTTTGTTTTCCAAATTCTCAACCTGTATTACATCAATTTTTAATTTATTAGCTAATACTTTTACTGGAGTATCTGAAAAACGTCTTCCTCTACCCATTTTTTTTGAAGGATTTGTAACAACAGAAACTATATCAAAGGAAGCGTTACATTTCTCAAGTGTAGGATTTGAAAACTCTGTGTTTCCGAAAAAAATTATTTTCATAAAATTATTTGGTGTTTTCTGTCCTCATAAGTTCAAGAGCTTTACCATGCTTAAGCAAATCAGCAGGAGTAGCATAATCAGTAATTAATTTTCCGTCTAGATGATCATTCTCATGTTGAATTATTCTTGCTAATAGACCAGAAAAATTTTTTGAATGTTTGTTTAAATCTCTATCAAGATATTTATATCTAATTGACTCATATCTTTCAACATTAATTCTTATTTCTGGAAGAGATAAACAACCTTCTGAATCAACATCAGAACCAACAGTATTATCAATTCTTCCATTAATAAATACCAAAGGTTTTTCAGATTCTTCATCAGATTCTTCCATATGTGATATATCGACAACAAATATCCTTTTGTCAATCCCAATTTGGTTCGATGCTAGCCCTATACCATCAAATTCATACATTGTATCGAATAAATCTTGAATTAAAGAATCAATATTGGAAAAATCAGTTATATCAGAAGATACCTTTCTTAAGACAGGGTGACCATATGTTACTACTTTTTTAACTGCCATCTGATTCTTTCTTATTCAGATTAGATAATCGGCTTATAGCAACAGTATCAACAGTAATTTCACTATTATTTGACACCCTTAAGACTACCTTGTTATTTTTAACTTGAATTACTTTTCCGTGGATTCCACCAATAGTAATTACCCTATCTCCTTTCTTAATATTTGATTGCATTTGTTTCAAATCTTCTTGCTTTTTCATATTAGGTCTTAACATAAAATACCAAATAACAAAAAATATCAGAAAAAACGGTAATTGAGCTAATAAAGCATCAAAAAATGTCGTCTGTGATTCTTGAATTATTAGTTTATTTATTAACATAAAGCAAAGTTAGTTTAGCTATTTCCTTTTAACAAGCGCATTGCAAGCGGTACACCGAAAATGAAAAATGATAATATGATTATACTATTAGACAAAAATCTTAGATATTTAAAACTTTTTGATTCATATTTGAATTCAATTCTATGTTTACCAGCATCAACCATTACTCCCCTTAAAACCCCATTTACTTGAAAAGTTTCAGATGGTTCATTGTCAATAGTGAGCTTCCATCGTTTTGGATAATGCACTTCACTAACTACTAAAAATGATTTGTTAGACGCTTCTATATCAATCACCATCTCATGAATTCCCCACTCAATATCTAGAATCTCTCCTTTATTGAAGCTTTGCGAATCTAAATCTTTCACAACAGCAACATCTTCTGGATTAAATGCACTTGAGTTAAGATAGTTGTATAAATTATCGTCTTCCTTAATAGTTCTTTTCACAAACCATGCCCTATTAAGAATATCTTTAATCTTATAAATTTTTAAATCCATATTTCCCATCATAGAACTATAGGCAACTGTATCAACCATTTCAATTTGATCGTGTGATATTTCAAATGGGCTTAACAAATATTTTACATTTAAAGATTTTAGAATTGGAAATGAAAGTAGGTTATTAGAATTATTTAACAAATCATTATAATGTCTGAATTTTGCAGGATGATAGCCTCCTACAGACTGAATTCCATAAAATTTTAGTTTTGGATCTTGAAAAAGAGGACCCACAGGATATACTCTATACAAATCAGAATCATTTTTTAAAAAATCAATCAATTCATCCTCGACGAAAAAAGAATCAAACTTTTTATTAGAAATTAATTGTGATTTTTGCCCTGAGTTCTTATCAGGATTAATAATATTTTTATCAATTCTATAAATATCTAAAACAGAAATAGCTAAAAATGTAAGAATAAGATATTTTGCCTTGATGTCTTTTAGATTCAATCGTTCAACCATATCCACTAAACCAAATCCTGCTAATACATAGAGACAGAAATTACTTATAATCAAAATCATGCTTGGCACACGAAACTTGTCAAAAAATGGGAAAAAATTATAAAACAAATCAAATATGATACTAAAATATTTCCCAAATGAAAGCAAGATAGATAAGATTAAAATTGATCCAAAAAATATTCTTCGATTATCAAGATTTAAAAATGATGATAACGCAAAGAGTAGAACAAAAAATCCAACATAGTTTGGATAATCAGTAAATGGCATGAATCCAGAATAATTCTCACCTCCAAATCCATAATAATAAGGAAAAAGATAGGTTATCAATTCTTTAGGATGCATTGACCAATTTGTTGCATAATCATAACCTAACATTCCACCAGATCTAATTGATTCAGATGTGTATTCTAATGATGGATAATATATATGTGAGGATAAAAGAAAACCAATTATGCACGCAACAAGAAAGGAAATGACATATTTATAGTTTATGACCTTATTTTTGATGTAATAACAATCATGATATAGAAAATAAGCGCCAAATAACATCCAAGAATAATAGGCTATCTGAACATGGCCTCTTTGGAGCTGCAAACCAATTAATAACGCAAGAACCAATGCATTTCTTAATGATGTATTGCGATATAAATTGTTTATCGCATAAATAATCCAAGGAATATAAGCTACAGTCATCATTTGACTACCATGTCCAAAGACAATCATAGTTATTAAAAATGGATTTAGTATCCATAATAAACTAATCGAAAAAGATATCAACGAATTCATTTTAAATTGGTTCATTAATAAATACATACCCATTGCAGAAAAAATTAGATGAATAAATTGGATGCCATTGTCAGAAAATCCTAACCAAGTTAGGATAGCAGTAGGAATATATAACTGATTGATATAAGTAAAAGCCTCAACCGTTGGCATTCCAGAGAAAATCCAAGGCTGCCATAAAGGCCATTGCCCTATTTTATCTTTATATATATCTAAAATGTGATTAATAGCATATGGATTGAGTGTATCTCCAGAACCAAAAGTATTGTTCTGAAAAATAACAGGATAAAATAATATTGCCACTGCTAAGAAATAAAAGAATAATAAAAGGTATTTATTCATTATTTCAATAGCTTATTTGTTATGACTTGTACTATATCTTTGTCCTCATCGTCTAATCTAAATATCCATATTAATATCGTATAGACTAATAAGACAAAGAGTGCTCCTAAGAAAAGATAAATTATGAGGTGCAATATAGAGGAATGATAGTCAAAATAGCCTGATTCAAACATATATGGTTTTACAAAATACACAATCATTCCTGTTGATAATCCAGCAAGAATTGGCTTAAATAACTTTGTTGATAACAAATTCAGTCCCAACAAGTAATAATTTTCAAAAAATCTTAACAGACTAATCAAGAAAAGAGCAATAGTTGTTCCCATTGCTGCTCCAGCAATACCAAACTGTGGAATCAGCATTATATTTAAGACAATGTTTGTAAAAAGTGCGACTAAAGCATTAATAAGATTATATTTTTGAAATCCGCTCATTGTAAGGGATGGAGATCCTAGCCCAAAAACAGCTTGAATCATAATTCCTACTGTTAATATTGGTAGAGCAAGCGCATTATTACCAAATTCCGATCCAAAAAGCATCAATATTGTATTTGAAAATAAAATTAAGAATATAAATAAAGGCAAGCTTGTCAATAAAATCCATTTAGTAGAGAGCTGAAAAACTTCTAGCATTTTTGTTTGATTTTTTTCATAGAAATATTGAGAAAAAAGTGGCGCAAAAATACTTGCAAATGCAAATAAAATCATTCTTATTAACCCAGCTGTACGTTCCACAGGATGATATAGTCCAACAGAATACGCATTATCTAAAACTCCAAGCATAATTATATCAGTCCAATGCATAATAATGCCAATAGCAGATACAAACATCAAAGGAAGGGAGAATCTTAGAATTTCGTTGTCAAATTTTGCATTGAAAACCTTAGTAATACTTATATCAACAAAATTTTTCAGATAATGCAATATTAAAAAGAATCCAATGACAGCAGAAACAACTGTAGGGGCTAAAATCGCAATATTGGGACCAAAAAATAAATAAGAAAATATCATGGTAAGCAATAATGTAAATGGATTAATAATCTGATTAACAAAAACCTTATACTTTAATATTTTAAATCCTTGAGTAGCAAAAGAAGCAATCAAAGTTGTTACTGTAAAAGGCAGTGTAAGAGCATAGACTTTGATAACCGTAGATAAAAATTCATCTTCATTTAATAAAGTGAGTACAATCCAATCAGAACAAAAATAAAGCAATAATCCAATCAAAAGACTGGATATAAATCCCATCTTAATAGATGAGTAAATACTATTATTTACTTTATCATTTTTTTCTTTTTCTCGACTTACATAACGAAGGACTCCATTATCAAGCCCCATAATACCAAAAATTTCACCAATTCTAGTAATAGCGTTACCAAGAGAATAAATACCCAACATTTGTGGACCCAACCATCTAGCCATCATTATTGAGAATAAATAACGAAACAGTGAACCCATCCCCATA
>CAZSGU010000015.1:0-21094 GCA_964606555.1 uncultured bacterium
TTTATAATGTTTTATAGATGGAATCTAATACACCATTTACAAAAGCAGTACTATCTTCAGAGCTAAATTTTTTTGCATTTTCAATTGCCGAACTAATTGTGACACGATAAGGAATTTCATATTGTTTCATAAATAACATTTCAGAAATTGACATTTGCATAATTAATCTATCTATAACATTAATCCTTTCAAGATCCCAATTTTCCAATGAGTTTTCAATTTTTTGATCTAACATTTCGTTATTATCTACAGTTTTTTGGAATAATTCGTTAACAAATTCTTTGGTAAGATTATCAAAATTATATCGATTATTAATATCACGAAGTACCTTATTTTGATCTTCGCTGGATAGATATTTCGCATATAAAGCCTGCAATACTGCTTCTCTTGCTTTTTTTCGTTGTTGCTTTTCACCCATATAAATTTATTATTTCATCCATTTATGATTCCATCTAACAAATTCACTAATTCTTCTTTCAGCAAGATGATTGGCTGCTTCAAGAGTAGATATATCATTTGCAATTGCATAATCAAAAATTCTCATTAAAATATGGTATATACCTTCAACTTGGTAACGAGCTTTTTCTTGATTATAACCTTGAAGCTCATTTGCAACGTTCATTAATCCACCAGAATTAATTACATAGTCTGGTACATACATAATTCCTTTTTTTAATAATAACTTTGAATCTCTAGTTTCTTTTTCTAATTGATTGTTTGCAGCGCCAGCAATAATAGAACATTTCAAGGTTTTAATAGAATTAGGATTAATGATTGCTCCTAATGCGCAAGGTGAAAAAATATCCAAGTCCATAGATAATAACTCATCACTAGATACAGGAATAAGACCAAAATCTTCAATGGCTTTATTTAATCTATTTTTATCAACATCATAACCATAAATTTCTGCTCCAGCATCTTTAAGATGATTGCATAGATAGTATCCAACCTTCCCCAAACCTTGAATACCAACTTTTAAACCGTTCATATTGAGAATATTAAGTTTTTTCTTTAACGCAGCCTGCATTCCAATGTAAAGACCAAGCGCAGTTAATATTGAAGGATCTCCACTCCCTCCCATTGCCCTTTTTATTCCAGTAACATGTTTAGTTTCCATTCTTATATATTCCATATCATGCACAGACATTCCTACGTCTTCTGCTGTAATATATTTTCCATTTAAACTATCAACAAATTTTCCAAATGATCGTAATAATACTTCTGATTTATCTTTTTCAGGATCTGCAATAATAACCGCTTTGCCTCCTCCTAAGTTTAAATTTGCAATCGATGCTTTGTAAGTCATACCTCTTGACAGTCGTAATACGTCGATTAAAGCATCTTCTTCATTTTTGTAAGGATACATTCTACATCCACCTAATGCAGGACCTAATGCAGTACTATGTATTGCAATAATTGCTTTTAATCCAGAACTTGGATCATTACAATAAACAACCTGTTCATGATTTCTTTCAGAGATAGTTTCAAATACTTTTGTCATAATTTATTTTTTCTATTTTTTTAACTTTGAATAGGCATTAATTATATCTTTAACTATTTCGTGCCTTGTTACATCGCTTTCATTTAATTTGATGATTCCGATACTTTTGATATTTTTTAAAATCTTTAAAACCTCTACTAAACCAGAATTAGTTTTCTTTGGCAAATCAATTTGAGATATATCACCTGTAATAACTGCTTTAGATTCAATTCCTAGTCTTGTTAAAAACATCTTCATCTGTATAGGAGAAGCATTCTGTGCTTCATCCAATATCATTGCTGCTCTATTAATTGTTCTACCTCGCATATATGCCAGAGGAATGATTTCTATAATCTTATTATTAATCAAGGTTTGAACTTTATTTTTTGGAAGCAAATCATTGAGTGCATCATAAAGAGGTGCAAGATATGGATCAATCTTATCACGTAGATCTCCAGGTAGAAATCCTAGATTTTCACCAGCTTCTACCGCTGGTCTACATAACACAATCTTTTCAATCTCATGTTTTTCTAGTAAAGATATAGCATATGCTACAGCTAGAAAAGTTTTCCCAGTACCCGCTGGTCCAACTGAAATCACAATCTCATTTTCAAAAAATGCCTTTAACAAGTTCTTTTGCCCAATACTCCTAGCATATACTGGACCTTTTTTGCCATAAAATAAAACGTCATCAATATTATTCTTAGGATTTAAATCCTTTACATTCATTGCCAATAACTGTTTAATATCTTTAGTATTTATATTATTACCTTTCTTAACAGATTCTATCATATGACTTAATATTACTGAAAAGTCTTCAATATCTTTTTTTAGCCCTTTACAAAAAAGATTATCACCACGTATATCAATACTAACAGGAAGATATTGTTCAATAAAGGTGATATTTTGATCGCTAATACCATATAGAGAAATAAGATCTATGCCTTTTATCTCAAATGTTTTTTTCATTTTTTCTTAATAGCTATGTTTAAATCATTTAACTGGGTTTTAGAGATAGTATTTGGAGCATCTTCCATAAGAGCAGATGCAGATGTAGTTTTTGGAAAAGCAATAACATCTCTAATATTGTTCACTCCACATAATAACATAACTAATCTATCAAATCCAAATGCAATACCTCCATGTGGAGGAGTTCCAAATTTGAGAGCATCAATAAAGAAACCAAATTTGTCATTAATCTCTTTTTCTGTGATATTCATAATTTCAAAAATTTGTTTCTGCATTTTATCATCATGAATCCTAATAGATCCCCCTGCAACTTCATAACCATTAATTATAATATCATAACCTTTAGAAAGCACTTCCTCTGGATTTGAAAGCAACTTCTTTATATCACTATCTTTTGGAGCTGTAAAAGGATGATTTACTGATTCAAAACGTTTTTGATCTTTGTCCCATTCAAATAGTGGGAAATCAACAATCCACACTGGTTTAAACATTGTATTATCACAAAGATTGAGTATCTTTGCAATTTTTGTTCTTACCAATCCTAAAACTTTTAAAGCAAGTTGAGAATTATCGCCTACTATAAAACATATAGAATTATTTTTTAATTTGTAATTTGATATAATTTTAGACTGAAGATTTTCATTAAAAAATTTAGAAATTCCTCCTTCTAGATTCTTCCCATTACATTTCATCCAGGCTAAACCTTTTGCTCCAATTGATTTAGCATAATCATCTAATTCGTCAATGATTTTTCTAGAAAAATGGCTTGAATCATCAACGGATAACATTGTCACATACTTAAGATTCTTAAAAGATTTAAAATCAGATTGATCCGAAAATTCTTTAAAGCTATTTAATTCCATCTTATACCTAAGATCAGGTTTATCAGTACCATATTTATTTATTGAATCATGATAAGATAAGATTGGAAATGGTTTTTTGATTGTTGCATTATTTACCTTTTTAAATACAGTTACAATTAAATCTTCAACAAGATTTCTTACATCTGGTTCATCAACAAAACTCATTTCAAGATCGATTTGCGTGAATTCAGGTTGTCTATCTGATCTTAAATCTTCGTCTCGAAAACATTTAACAATTTGAAAATATTTATCAAGTCCAGAAATCATAAACAATTGTTTATACATTTGGGGAGACTGTGGAAGTGCATAGAATTTTCCATGATGAATTCTACTAGGAACTAGATAATCTCTCGCACCCTCTGGAGTAGATTTCATTAATACAGGAGTTTCAATTTCTATAAAATCTTTTTTTGAAAGAAAATTCCTTACAACTTGAGCTGCATTATGCCTTTTTATTAAATTTTCTTGTAAAGTTTTGTTTCTTAGTTCAAGATAACGATATTTTAATCTATGTTCTTCCGTTGAAGCTTCCCTATCATGTATAGGAACTGGTAGTGGATTAGAAATGCTCAATATATGTAATTCATTGGCTATGACTTCAATCTCTCCTGTTGGAATATCTTTATTAATAAAATCTTTTGTTCTAGCATTGACCGTACCACAAATCGTAATTACATCTTCATTTGATAATGAATTTCCTTTATTAATCAAATCTTTTTTATCAAGAATTATCTGAGTTTTTCCATATCGATCTCTAACATCAATAAAGATTATCTTTCCATGAGTACGTAGAGAATTAACCCAACCACAAAGTATAACACTGGAATTAATATGAGTCTTGTTTAATTCACCACAATTATGTGTTCTAGAAGGCATATATTTTTAATCTAATAATTATTCTTGTAATTCTTGTACATTTTCAACTAGTAATAATACTTTATCAGGCAAATCATCAGAAGGATCTGAATTAATATCAGCAATACCAGAAGAACAAGTAAATTTTGAATTATTGTCTTTGGTTTTCACTGATATTATTCCTTCTTTTAAATCGATAATTGAATTAGTATGATTTTTTAAAACACCAAAATATCCTTCAGTTCCAGGACATTCAACATATACTACATCATCAAAAGTAAACGATTTGGTTGGTGTTACTATGTCTAATTGAAAAGATTTACTCATTTTTTATCCTTTTCAATTGCTTCATCGATTGACCCTACATATGAAAATGCATTCTCAGATAGTTCATCAACTTCACCATTAAGTATTGCTTCAAAACCTGCAATAGAATCTTCTAATTTTACATATCTTCCTTCCAATCCAGTAAATTGTTCAGCTACAAAGAAAGGTTGAGACATAAACTTTTGCATTTTACGAGCTCTTGAAACAACTAATTTATCTTCATCAGATAATTCATCCATCCCTAGAATAGCTATAATATCTTGTAAGTCTTTATACTGTTGTAAAGTACTTTGGACAGACCTTGCAACATTATAGTGTCTATCTCCTACTACTCTCGGATCAAGAATTCTTGAGGTAGAAGTTAATGGATCAATCGCCGGATAAATACCCAGCTCTGCAATTTTTCTTTCAAGTACAGAAGTAGCATCTAAATGTGCAAAAGCTGTCGCAGGCGCAGGATCAGTTAAATCATCTGCAGGAACGTAGATGGCCTGAACAGATGTAATAGATCCTTTTTTAGTGGATGTAATTCTTTCTTGTAAATCTCCCATTTCAGTAGATAAAGTAGGTTGATATCCAACAGCAGATGGCATTCTACCCAAAAGTGCTGATACTTCAGAACCAGCTTGAGTAAATCTGAAAATATTATCTACAAAAAGTAGCACATCTCTACCTTCATCATCTCTAAAATATTCAGCCATAGTCAAAGCACTTAATCCAACTCTCAAGCGTGCACCTGGAGGTTCATTCATTTGACCAAAAACAAGAGCAGTTTTATTAATTACACCCGATTCAGTCATTTCAGCATATAAGTCATTACCTTCTCTTGTTCGTTCTCCAACACCAGCAAATACAGAAAATCCACCATGTTCTGTTGCAATATTTCGAATTAATTCTTGAATCAATACTGTCTTACCAACACCAGCTCCTCCAAATAGTCCAGTTTTTCCACCTCTAGTATAAGGTTCCATTAAATCAACAACTTTAATTCCAGTCTCAAACATTTCAGAAGATGTTGTTAAATCTTCTTGAAGAGGTGCAGCCCTATGAATTGGTAAACTTTTTTCATTTTTAACTTCACCTTTTTTATCAATTGGATTTCCAAGGACATCAAACATCCTACCTAAAGTTGCTTGGCCTACTGGTACAGAAATTGGTTGATTCATATCAACAACTTTCGATCCTCGAACAAGACCATCGGTAGAATCCATAGCAATAGTCCTAACAACGCCTTCTCCCAAGTGTTGAGCAGTTTCTAATACTAAATCTGATCCATCATCTGTTTTAATAGATAGAGCATTCATAATTTTTGGTAGATGTCCATCTCCAAATTTTACATCTACTACTGCTCCAGTAATCTGTAATATTTTACCTTCTTTATTCATTCTAACCCCTTAATCTGCTAATGCTTCTGCCCCACCAACAATTTCTAACATTTCTGTTGTAATTGCTGCTTGACGCGCCTTGTTAAATTCTAATTTTAATTCTTTAATGATTTCTTTAGCATTCTCTGTTGCATTATCCATAGCTATCATTCTAGCAGCCTCTTCACTACTATATGATTCCAACATTTGTTGCCACATTTGTACTTTAACATGCTTTGGCATTAATGTTTGGATAGTTGATTCTCGACTTGGTTCATAATCATAATTGTAATTTTTCACATTATAATCTTTTGTGAAATCAATTGGTAAAACCTTCTCCATCATTAAGTCTTGAGATGCAAGATTTTTAAATCTGTTATAAATCACATTTACTTCATCAACTTCACCGCTAGTAAATGAATCAATAAATACATTTGCAATGTCTGATGCAGTAGAAAAGTTCATCTCTTTCCAAAAATCATAGAATGATTCTTTAACCTTATACTTTCTATTAGAAAAATATTCTGATGACTTTTTACCTAAGCAGAATAATTGAACTTTTTCTTTACCAAATTTTTCAATTTCTTTTTCAGCTAACCTAATGACACTAGAATTAAAAGAACCAGCAAAACCTCTATCGCTTGTAATAACAATCAATCCTTTATTCCTAATCTCTCTTTTCTCAATCAAATCAACATTTGATGAGGATATCTCAGGTAAAATTCTGCAAATCAAATCTTGCACATTTTTTGAATATGGTCTTGAAATTTCCATTCTTTCTTGTGCTCTTTTTACTTTAGCAGCTGCAACCATTTTCATAGCTTTAGTCACTTTCTGTAAACTGCCTACAGATTTAATTCTTTGTTGAATGTCTTTAAGATTAGCCATTTTAAAATGTTTTCTTGAATTCCTCTATTCCCGTATTCATTGCTTTCTCTAAATCATCACTAATATCACCTTCTTGACTAATTTTATCTAAACAATCAGAATGTTTGGTGTGAAAGTATTCAAGTAATCCTGTCTCAAACTCTTTTACTCTATCAAGATCAATATCATCTAAATAACCTTTCCCAGCTGCATAAATAATAACTACCTGATTAGAAATAGACATTGGAACGTATTGGTTTTGTTTTAATATCTCCACCATTCGACGTCCTCTAGTAATTTGTAATGCTGTTGTTTCATCTAAATCTGAAGCAAATTTTGCAAATGCTTCTAGTTCTCTAAATTGAGCTAAATCTAATCTCAGTTTACCAGCAATTTTTTTCATTGCTTTTATTTGAGCATTACCTCCAACTCTCGAAACCGATAATCCAACATCAACAGCTGGTCTAACACCACCATTAAATAAGCTTGTATTGAGATATATTTGTCCATCAGTAATTGAAATTACATTCGTTGGAATATACGCAGATACATCTCCTTCTTGTGTTTCAATAATTGGAAGCGCCGTTAATGATCCAGATTTTAAATCTTTAGAGAGTTTTGATGCTCTTTCAAGAAGTCTGCTGTGTAAATAAAAAACATCACCTGGAAATGCTTCACGTCCTGGAGGTCTTCTTAAGACTAATGACATTTGTCTATATGCAACGGCTTGTTTTGATAGATCATCATAGATAATTAATGCATGCATTCCATTGTCTCGATAATGTTCACCCATTGCACATCCAGCATATGGAGCAATGTATTGAAGCGGTGCAGGATCTGATGCATTAGCAACCACTACTGTTGTATAGTCCATTGCACCATTTGATTCGAGTTCTCCTACTAGTTTTGCAACAGTTGATGCTTTCTGCCCAATTGCAACATAAATACAATGAACAGGACTATCTGTATCATGTGATGATTTCTGATTGATAATAGTATCTGCTGCAATTGCCGACTTACCTGTCTGTCTATCTCCAATAATAAGTTCTCTTTGACCTCTACCAATAGGAATCATACTGTCTATTGCTTTCAATCCTGTTTGTAAAGGTTCGTTCACAGGGGACCTTGACATTACACCTAAGGCTTTTCTTTCAATTGGGAGTGTTGCTTTTGCATTAATAGGTCCTTTACCATCAAGGGGTTGACCTAAAGGATTCACAACCCTACCTAATAATTCTTCTCCAACAGGAACTTCAGCAACTCTTCCAGTTCTCTTTGCGGTATCTCCTTCTTTTATCAAACTACTATCTCCAAATAATACAGCTCCCACATTTTCTTCTTCCAAGTTTAATGCCATACCAAAAACACCATTTGGGAATTCTACAAGTTCAGAACTCATAATATTACCAAGACCACTTGTTCTAGCAACACCATCTCCAACTTCTAAAACTTCACCCACTTCATTAATATCAATATCACTATCAATATTTTTTATCTGATTTCGTAACAAGTCTCCAATTTGATTTGTTTTAATTTCCATTTATACCCCTATTAATTTTAATTTTGCATTTTCTAATTTTGTTTTCAAACTACTATCAAATAACATGTCATCAACTTTAATTTTTAATCCACCAATTAAACTTTTATCAACGGAAAAATTAAGATCAATTTCTTTTTTTGTAGCTGTTTTTAATTCTTGTAGAAGATTATTTTTAGAATCATCTTCCATATCAAATGATGCAATCACTTCAACATAGGCAACATTTAATTTTTTCTTAGCTAATGAAAGAAAATTTCTATTCACATCTGATAACAAGTTAATATCATCATTTTCAACCATTACTATAATAACATCTAATAAATCATTATTAACGATATCATTTAATGCATTTTTAAAGATTCCTACTTTTTGATTTTTATCAATTGATTTAGATTGTAAGAATGCATTAATTGTTGAATCTTTTTTCATAAGAACTACAAAATCATTCAACATAATTTTGGTTGTTTGAAATTCTTGAAAATTTGTTACTAAAGAACAAAATGCTTCTGAATATATTTTTATTTTTTTATGATTTTGCTTCATCAGTATTAATTTCTTTAAGAGATGATTGAACAAACTTATTATTATCTTCATCTTTAACATTTCTTTGTAAAACCTGAGATGCTAAATCTAAACTTAAATCAACAACTTCTTCTTTTATCTCTTTAATAGCTCTTTTCTTTTCAACATCAATCTTCTTTTTAGCATCAAGAACGAATTCATCTGATTTTTGCTTTGCATCATTCAAAATCGTATTAGCAGACTGCTCAGCTCTTTGTTTACCATCACTAACGATAGATTTACTTTGATTTTTTGCTTCATTAAGAATTTTCTCTGATTCTTCTCTTACTTGTTCAAGATCTGCCTTGGCACTTTCTGCCATTGCTAAAGAATCAGAAATCTCTTTCTCTCTTTCATCAATAAAATTGAGTAAAGGTGTCCATGCATATCGTTTCAAAATAAACAAGACTAATAAAAAGATTATTATTGACCAGATAAATAAACCTGGATCAATTGTAAACAATGGATTATCCATATTTTCCTTTCTTTCTACCTATTAACCAATAAATAAAGATAACAGCCCTAATAAAATAGCTGTCCCTTCTACCAAAATTGCCAAAATAAACGTTTGGCCTCTGATTTCATCCTTGGCTTCTGGTTGTCTAGCAATTGCACCTGCAACTCCCATACCAATTAAACCGATACCTATGCCAGCACCGATTGCCGCTAAACCTGCTCCCATTTCATACTCCTTTTTTGTTAATGATCAACGTTGACAGCCATTCCTATGTAAACAGCTGTTAATAAAGCAAATACATATGCTTGTATAAATGCTACTATAATTTCTAAAAGAATTACTCCAATTGATAGTGAAACTGAAAATATGCTACCACCAAGTGCAGCAAAAATACCATAATTTTTTGCGATTTCAATAATAAATAACTGAGTAAAAATTATTAGAGCTAAATGCCCTCCCATCATATTCCCTGCCAACCTAAGAGTTAAAGAGATAGGTCTAATAAGCATTGCCATGACCTCAATTGGTACAACAATAAAATATAATGGCCACGCTAATCCTGGTGGAGCTAAATTTTTCCAATGGTGGAAAAATCCGTATCTTTTTATCCCTGCAATAGTAAATGCACAAAAAGTAATAGTTGCTAAGGCAAAATTTAAATTGATATTGGCTGTTACAGTATTACCTCCATGTATTAAATCTTTTACCACTGGAATTCCTCCAGCTAAATAATTAATAAAACCTAGTAAATCGAAAATAGGTATTAAACCCAAAAAATTACCAACAAGAACAAAAAAGAATATTGTATATATAAGGGCATCCCAATCCTTATAATATTTCTCACCAATAAAACCTTTTAAAACATTCTCTCTCATATAGAGAATAATCATTTCGATAAAATTCATAGTCTTGCCTGGCACTTTCGTTTTACTAGAAATATAGTTTTGTACCAGAAAAATCATCGATGAAACTGTAATCAATGCTACTAAGATTAGCAAAAAAACATGTTTCGTAATGGAAAAATCAAAAACCCCAAGTGATGGGAGATGTAATATAATATGATCATAAGAATTTGCAACATGATCTATTGCAACTTCGGCTGGATCTTTGCTATGACTAGTATCAGTTTTATCAATTAACATCGCTTGAACCTAATAAAAAAAAATCAATCTGAAAATAGCAAAAATGTAGATTTTCAATCATTTTTTACTATTGAATTATAAATCTGATAAGAACCAATTATAATTCCCAGAAAAAGTCCAAAGATAAGTGCATATTTTAGATTAAAATATTTATCCAAGATAAATCCTAATAACCCAAAAAAAATTATTGTTGAAAAAAAAGCGGTGGAAAGAGAATAATCTTTTGCAAGAATAGAAATAAAAGATTTGTTATCTTTTTTCATCCAGTTAAATCAGAATCGATCTCACTATCAATCATCTCACATCGACCGGAAAATTGTGCTCCATCTTGAATATTTAAAACTTTATATCTTAAATCTCCCACTAACTCACAATTACTTAACAATTCCGCAGTGCCATCAATGTAAATGTCGCCTTCAACATAACCATTCATCTGAATAGCAGTTGCTTTAACATCACCAAAAATCTTTCCATTCTTTGCAAGCTGTACTGAACCATGTGTAGATACTGATCCCCTTATTTCCCCATAGATTGTAATATTACCAGATAAATTCATATCACCATCAATTTGAACATCTTCAGCAATTATTGTTTGGCTATTGGTAGATTTGTTACTCATTATCTTCTATTTCCAATTTATCAGATTTTTTTGAATAATCTGGGAAAAAAGATAATGGATTAATTGGTTTTCCATCTTTCCAGATTTCAAAATGTAGATGAGGTCCTGATGACATTCCAGTACTTCCTAATTGAGCAATCACTGTATTTTTTTCAATACGTTCATTTCTTTTAACAAAATTTTCTTCATTGTGATAATAATGCGAATAATATCCATTTTCATGATCAATAATAATAGAATAACCATAATTTACTGAGAAGTCGCTATAGATTACTATTCCATTTGCAGTAGATAATATCGGACTATTTTCTTCATTCACAATATCAATCCCAAAATGATTACTATCTAAATCAAATTCTTTACTTATGACTCCATTATTTGGTTTTATACTAGGAAGATTTCCTGTTACCATAAATCGAATATTAGAACTATCTAGCTGATCTTCTGATTCTAAACCAATAATATTTTCAATATAAGATTGCATTAATCCAATTTCATTTAAACTATCTGAAAGATTGTCAATTGTTTCTTTTTGTGTATCAATTTTTCGGTTGATTGCATTGATTTGAAGATATTCCTTAATGATAGGAACAGAAAAAACCAATAATGATAACGATAGAATGAAACACAATCCTAGAACAATAGAACCAGTAATAAGTGTTGATCTTGTAAATTCTATTTGCCATGTCTTTTTATTTAAAACAGACATAAAAAGTAGCTTATAGTCTTTATGTTTCATTTATTTCATACCTAGAGCTTCTAAAACTCTATCCCAAGTTTTTGAATCAAAATGAATCTTCACAAAACCTTTACCGGTTTTTTTGCTTTTCTTAATTGTGACTTTTACACCTATAATGCGAGCAATTTTATTTTCAATACTTTCTAATTGTTTCTGCCATTTCTTATTCCTTGAAACGGCTGCCTCTACCTTTCTAACGGACATTTTATCTCTTAGTATCTTTTTCCATAATGAAATCATACCTTGAGTAGTTTTTTTCTGTAATATTATTCTAGCTTGACCTTCACTAATATTTCCTGCAAGAATACTCTCTTGAATTTCAATCGGCAATTTTAACAATCTCAATATGTTAGATACTGCTGGTCTAGATTTTCCAATTGTTTTTGCAATTTCAGTAATTGAACTACCCATGTTTTCTTGTAAATATTTATATGCTTTTGCTTGTTCAATTGGATTTAAATCTTCTCTTTGAATATTTTCAATCAATGCCATATACATTAAATCTTTGTTTGAATCACTTTCAAGAATATATGCTGGGATTTTTTTTCTTTTTAGAAGTTGATGCGCTCTAAATCTTCTTTCCCCAGCAATAATGATATATTTATTTTTTGACTGCTTGACTGTAATAGGACTAATGAGACCTTTTTCTTCAATTGATTGAGATAATTGTTTCAACGATTTTTCTCCAAAAATTCTTCTTGGTTGATTTGGATTAGGAACAATTCTACTCATCAAGATATCTGTTTGTTTAACATCAATTACAGATCTTGGAGCAATTAATGCATTAATTCCTTGTCCTATTTTTTTATTTTTTGCCATTTAAAATCTCTATTGCTAAATCCATATAATTTTTTGCTCCAGAACAATCTACATCATACACAATGGCAGGTTTACCATCATCAGGAGCTTCAGCCAGTCTAATATTTCTATTAATTGTGGTCTTAAACAATTTATTTTTAAAATTTGATTTTAACAAATTTTCAACCTTTCTTGCGAGCTTAAGTCTTTTGCTATGCATAGTAATCAAAATGCCTAAAATTTTTAAATTTTTGTTAAAATTTTCCTTAACTAATCGAATGGTTTCACTCAAGCTCTTTAAACCTTCCAATGCTAAGAATTCACTTTGAATTGGAATTAAAACACTATCTGAAACAACCAGAGCATTAAGCGTTAATAAACCTAATGATGGAGGACAATCTATTAAGATAAAATCATAATCTTTTTTTACCTTATTAATTAATCTTAGTAATTGTTTTTCTCGATTTGGTATGGCAACCAATTCAATTTCACATCCAACTAAATTTTGATCTGATTTTATAAAATCAAGAAAATCTAAATCTGTTTTTGATATAACTTGTTTTATAGTCTTATTTTGACTTAAAGCATCATAGATAGAAAAGTTATTCTCTAGACCAGAATTCAATAAACCTGTAGTTGCATTGGCTTGTGGATCAAAATCAATTAATAAAGTTTTTTTCTCTAAGATAGCAAAACTAGCAGCTAAATTGATAGCAGTCGTTGTTTTACCAACTCCTCCTTTTTGGTTAATGATAGAGATAATTTTATTCATTGAAATAAAAAAATTTAATTGGTATTAGCTCCTAATACAAAGTTTTTAACAAATGAATTGAATTGATTAATTTATAGTAATGATGGAAACAATACTTATTACCGGATCTAATGGTGAAATTGGTAGTCAATTACTTTCATTTGTTAAAAAAAATAATACTAGAATTATTGCATTCGATATTAACGAACCCATTACAAACCATAAAAATATCTTATATATCAAAGATACTATAACTAATGAGAAAATCATTAAAAAACTATTTAATGATTTTGCAATTACTCAAGTATACCATTTTGCTGCACTACTAAGTCAATCCGCAATCAAAAATCCACAACTGGCAAAACAAGTTAACGAAAAAGGATCTAGATTGATTATTGATTCTGCATTTGATTCAGGGATTAAAAATGGGAATTTTGTGCGTTTCTTTTTTCCAAGTTCTATTGCAGTATACGGTCCAAGAAAATTAATCAAAGCAAAAGAAATCGATATTATTCAACCTACAACAATATATGGAAAAAATAAGTTGGTTATAGAACAATATGGCGCTGAAAAACATGAACAAAGTTATAAATCAAATTCTGGAATTGATTTCCGATCTATAAGATTCCCAGGAATTATCAGTCCATATACAATTCCAAATGGAGGAACAACTGATTTTGCCCCACAAATGTTACATGCTGCGGCTGCTTTTTTATTAAAGAATAATAAAGAGAATTATGAGTGTAGAATAGATAAGAACACAAAATTACCCTTTATTGGAATACATAAAGCAGTTGAATCAATTATTCAACTAATGTCTGCTGAAGATATTAAATCGAAATTAAGAACATTTAACATTGAAGAAGTTAGTTTAACACCAAATGATATTATTGGAATATTACAAAAAGAATTTCCAAAATTTAATATAAGCTACAATATAGAAGAAAAACTTCAATCTGTTGCAGATACTTGGCCTGATAGTTTAAATTGTGAAAAAGCAGAAAAGGAATGGAGTTTTTCAAATAAACATGATAAAAAGTCTTTTTTCATGGAGTATTTAATTCCAACAGTAAAAGAATATTATGGAAAACATTAAAAAAATTCTTAATGAACAGATAGACAGTATTAAAGAAGCTGGTACGTTTAAAAATGAAAGGGTAATCCAAACCCCACAAGAAACAGAAATTAATGTCCTAGGAAAATCTGTAATTAACTTTTGTGCCAATAACTACTTAGGGCTGTCAAACAATAGCATAGTCAAAAAAGCTGCAATCAAGGCAATTGAAGAATGGGGATTTGGACTAAGTTCGGTAAGATTTATTTGTGGAACTCAAACGATACATAAAGATCTAGAAAAAATAGTAAGTGAATTTCACTCTATGGAAGATACTATTCTTTATTCTTCATGTTTTGATGCTAATGGTGGTCTTTTTGAAACAATTTTGTCAAAGGATGATGCTGTATTTTCTGATGAACTAAATCATGCATCTATTATTGATGGAATACGATTATGTAAAGCTGAAAAAAATCGATATAGACATTGCGATATGAATCATTTGGAAGAATTACTGAAGGCATCTAATGGTCGATTAAAGTTAATTGCAACAGATGGTGTTTTCAGTATGGATGGAGTTGTTGCTCCATTAAAAGAAATAGTTTTGCTTGCAAAAAAATACAATGCATTGGTTATGGTGGATGATTGTCATGCTACTGGTTTCCTTGGAAAACAAGGTCGTGGGAGCGGAGATTACCACAATGTGTTAAATGAGATAGATATTATTACATCAACATTTGGGAAAGCACTTGGAGGAGCATCAGGAGGATTTATATCTTCTTCAAAAGAGATAATTGAAACATTAAGACAAAAATCTAGGCCTTATTTGTTTTCTAATAGTTTAGCGCCTCCTTTAGTAGCAGCATCTATCAAAGTTTTTGAAATTATTTCTGAAAATTATGAACACAAAAATCAATTAGAAAAAAATACGATGCATTTTAGAAAAGAAATCAAGAATATTGGTTTTGAGATTAAAGGAGATAATCATCCTATTATACCAATAATGATTTATGATGCTAAAAAGGCTCTAATGATGTCAGAAGAGCTTTTAAAAAGAAATATTTATGTAATTGCATTTTCATTTCCTGTTGTTCCAGAAAACGAAGCACGTATTCGAGTACAGATTTCAGCATCTCATAGCCAGGAACAGATCAATAAAGCGCTTCATGCTTTTCAAAACGTAGGAAAAGAATTAAATATAATTTAAAAAAATAGTGCAAAAATATTGGAAAGTGGTAAATTCTGCAACTTAATGTGATGAAAAATGAATAATAAATTAAGAACAAGATTATTATTGATATTATTTATCTTTGGACTGGGAATTTATTCTCTGTGGCCAACGATTAAATATCAACTTCTTAGTGATACAGAAAAAAATAATTTATCAAAAAATGAAGTTGAATATTTAGAAGAAAATACAATTAAACAAGGACTAGACCTCAAAGGTGGAATCTATATTGTTCTTGAAGTTGATTTACCTCAACTGGTTAACAACCTTGCTAAAAACAAAGATAAAAAATTTGATATATTTCTCAATGATTTAAAAGATGGCTACACTAACAATAGTGTTGATTTTTTCGAACTTTTTGATACTAATGCTACAAATCAAGATTTAAAACTTCCTCGATATTTTATTACTTATGGAAAAACTAAAGATCAAATTATTGAACAACTAAAATTTGAAGCCAATGATTCTATCAACAGAATAATTGAAATTATTCAAAATCGTGTAGATCAATTTGGGGTTTCAGAACCAACTATTCAAAAACAAGGAAATGATAGAGTCATTATCGAACTAGCAGGGATTCAAGATTCTGAACGTGCAAGAGGATTATTACAAAGCACTGCACTGTTAGAATTAATGATTGTAAAAGATATAGAAAGTACTAATACCATTATTAGACAAATTGATAATTTGTCTTCTTCTGATAATCAAATTGGAATCAAGTCTAACAACGAGGATTCAACCAATGTTGGAGATTTATTTAGTTCTGATGATGAAGTAAATAACCTAAAATTTTCATCTTTACTCATTGGCATAGGTAGTGATCTTGCAGTAGACGAAGAAAATTTAGAACAACTAAATAATATTTTATCTCAAGACAATATTAAACAACTCCTAGAAGCAACAGGAAGCAATTTTCTCTTTAGTAATTCTTCAAGAACATTTCTTAATGATTTTGGTGAAGAAGAAGAAATCTATATTGTATATCATTTAGTCAATAATGCTGAATTGACTGGTGGTGTTATTGAAAACGCTCAGGTAAGACTAAGTCAATCAGGTGTCACTGCGGGACAACCTATTGTTCAAATGGAAATGAGTAGTGCAGGTTCTCGTGAATGGGCAAGAATTACTGGAGCAAATATTAAAAAAAGAATTGCCATAGTATTGGATAAAAAAGTACATATGGCACCTGTCATTAATAGTCAAATCTTTGGGGGTTCTACAGTAATTGAAGGTCTAGATTCTGTAGAAGAAGCTGAAGATATCGCTATAGTCTTGCGTGCAGGTGCTTTACCGGTCCCTGTTACAATTATCGATCAAAAAATTGTTGGTCCTTCTCTTGGTGCTGATTCAGTACAACAAGGAACTACATCTATCTTGATTGGATTAGTTCTTGTGGTATTATTTATTATATTTTATTACAGAATGTCTGGCTTTATTGCGAGCTTTTCACTTATATGGACTCTCATTCTTCTCTTGGGTATACTAGCATTATTACAAGCAACTCTAACATTACCAGGTATTGCTGGATTGATTTTGACCGTTGGAATGTCTATAGATGCTAACGTCATTATCTTTGAGAGAATCAGAGAAGAATTAAGAAAAGGAAAAACTGTTCGATCTGCAATTGATTCCGGATATCAAAGAGCAATAACAACAATTGTTGATGCAAATTTAACGACTGGAATTGCGGCAGGTGTATTATACCAATATGGGACAGGACCAATCAAAGGATTTGCAACAGTATTATTCTGGGGAATTGTTGTAAGCATGTTTACTGCAATCATAGTAACAAGATTTCTGTTTGATTTTACAACCTCTAGAAGAAATGTGGAGAAACTAAGCATTTAATATGGAAATACTGAAAAATACTAAGATCAATTTTATGGCAGCAAGAAATGTTGGATTTATTGTATCCTCTGTTTGTTTTGTTTTGTCTCTATTTATGCTATTGTCAGGATTAAATCTTGGAATTGACTTCAGAGGAGGAACAATGATTGGACTCAATTTCTCTGAAGACGTTGAAATCCAGGAAGTAAGAGCAGCAATGCAGTCTATTTCCATTGAAGGACAAGAATTTGATTTGAGTGCGGAAGAAATAAAACATTTTGGGAATAGTACTAACGTAATGATCAAATTTAAAATAAGAGATGATGCTCCAGAAAACTTTGAACAAGAAATTGTAAATCATCTTTATCAAAAGATGAATAAAAAAGTACCTGAAGATAAGAATAACTTTATTTTATCAATTGACACCGTGAGCCCAAAAATTGGATCAGAATTAAGTGGAAAAGCACTATGGTCTATTATTTCTGCTTTGGGACTTATTCTTTTTTATATCTCCATTAGATTTGAATTCAAATTTGCTATAGGAGCCATTCTGGCATTAGTTCATGACATTATAATTACATTAGGTATTTTTTCTCTTACTGGATACGAAATTACACTAGGAACTGTTGCAGCATTCTTAACTATTGTTGGATATTCACTTAATGACACAATTGTAATTCTTGATCGTATTAGAGAAAATATGCGATCTTCAGGAACATTGTTATTTGAAGCAACAATCAACAAAAGCATTAATCAATCACTGAGCAGAACCTTAATTACATCATTGACCACTCTAGTGGTAATTGTCGTATTAATCTACGCTGGCGGAGAAATTATTCGTCCTTTTGCTTTTACTATGCTTGTAGGTGTAATTATTGGAACTTATTCAAGCATTTATATAGCCAGTGGACTGCTTGCTTCAGTCTATAAATCATCTAATTAATGAATAACAAAATTTTTCTACCTTTTGTAGCGCTATGCCTAATCTGGGGATCAACATGGTACTTCATCAAAATTTCATTAGATGCTGGTATGCCCCCTCTATATGGTGTAGGAATACGTTTTTTCTTTTCCAGTCTTCTGTTCTTCTTAATATTGTTTTTCAGAAAAGAATCTATCCCCATAAATAGAACAACTCTCAAGGTTTATATTTCTTTTGCTTTACTCAATTTTTGTTTTTCTTATGGAATTACTTATTGGGCTACACAATATATTTATTCTAGTATTTCTGCTATTATTTGGGGACTATTTCCTGTTGCAACAAGTTTGTTTGCACATTTTATGATTCCGAATGATCCCAATGAAAGATTAAACAAAAATAAATTATTAGCACTAGGGATTGGTTTTATTGGTCTTACTGTTGTTTCATTAGGAGATTCGAACATAATTAACAATGGGCTATCAAAGTCTCTTTTTCCAATTTTAGCATTGATAGTTGCTATTATCTTGGCAGCATATCCAAGTGTTTTATATAAAAAACATAATAGAGAGGTAAATCACTATCAAATGAATGCTGTTTGCCAATTTATTACAGGGATAGTAATGTTATCCTTATCCTATTTTATAGAAACTCCACAACAAATAGTGTGGACAAATGAATTGATTAATGCGACTATTTATTTAATTATTATGGGTGGAGTTGTATCATGGGCCATTTATTTTTGGTTATATAAATATCTAACTGTAACTCAGGTGACATATGTTGCAATCTTCCCCCCAATTGTAGCAATTATCACTGGATGGATATTTCTCAACGAAGTATTAACAGCAAAAGAAATAATAGGAACAATTCTTATTTTAAGTGGTTCAGTACTGATATATAGGAAGTAATATATTATAATTTTTATTAAATTATTACACAATGATAGAAACAATTAAAAAATCATTCTTTGCAGGGATTATCGTAATAATACCAATTGGATTAACTGTATATGTTTTAAGAGCAGTATTTGATATGTCTTTAGCAGTAGGCGGTAAAATAGCAGAACCATTAAAGAGAATTGTTGATGATGCTTTTCCAGGATTTGACCTGCTAGCATCAATCAGTGGATTATTACTTGTTATTCTCACGCTCATTATTATTGGATTTTTGGCAAGAAATGTAGCAGGAAAACGCGTCGTCCAATGGATCGATAATCTTTTTAAACGAATCCCATTAATAAGTATGGTTTACACGACAACAAAACAAATTATCGAATCATTTTCTGGTGGAAGAGAAAATTCATTTTCAAAAGTAGTGTTTGTTGAATATCCAAGAAAAGGTGTATGGACATTGGGGTTTGTTACAAAAGAAACCAAAAATGATAATAATCAAAAATTTTATAATCTCTTTGTTCCTACCACTCCTAATCCAACATCAGGGTTTTTCTTGATAATACCTATTGATGATGTTAAAGAGACTGATATTAACGTTGAAGAAGGGTTTCAGATGATTGTTTCTAGTGGAATGGTATCTGGAGACAAAACTCCCTTTTAATAAAAAAATAATTCTATAAAAAAAAGGGCAAAAATTGCCCTTTTTTTTCACTTCTTACAGATATAGATGTGTTAATTAACCTCTACCTCTAGCCATAGGCGCACGAGATACATCACCATCTTTATCAATGAAATACAAATAGCCACTTTCACGTGTTACACCTGCGTCAGCAACTTTTTCAGCATTTCCGCCACCGGAACCTCCGCGTGACATTTGTGAACGCCATACATTACCATCTTTACCTAAATAATAAAGGTATCCACTTGCTTTACTAACACCAGTTGTCTTTACTTTTTCAGCCATTTTTTTCTCCTTAATATTGAATTAAAAACGCAATTTTTCGACTGCATCTCACAATTCTACAGCTAAACTTGAATTATAGCAAGAATTTTCTCGTCGGAGGCTCGTCGCTAAATCATGTGAAAATCCTGCCAATATCCCTTCTAATTGATTAAATTCCTTGCTGTTATGCCCCGGTAGCTCAGCTGGATAGAGCAACGGATTTCTAATCCGTAGGTCACAGGTTCGAATCCTGTCCGGGGTACTTACTCGTCGAGAAATTCTCTAATTTCACTCTCTAGTATCATTCCAGCATCTTCATTAAGATGAATATGATCACATAATGCTTTTAAACCATATTTTTTTCCAATTCGATTCCAATTCTGACCAAAAACATAGTGTAATATTATTGCTCTAAGAACTCGAATTGTACGCCACTGAGTAGTTTCATAAGGATCACTAGAGCTATTATCACCAATAAACTGGCCAAGATGATTAAAGAAATCAATTAATACTAAATCATATTTACGAGCCATTTTTTTAATAATATTATTGAATTCTTTAATCACACCAATAATATCATCTGAAGCACGTTCTCCAATCCATGGCAAAGTACTAATAGCAATTTTTGCATGGCTATGAGATTTCATATATTGAATCATAGATTCTAATTCTCTTTGATACCAGTCCATTGATGGTAATTGCGGTAATCCTTTGTTTTGTACATAATATTCTTGAATAAACTTAATTTTTTGACTCCCCATTGCATCATTGGTACCAATAAGAATAGTGATATAATCTGGATTACATTTTAAGGCATTTTCTAGTCTTTGATTTAAATTCCATGCTAAATCTCCATTGATTCCAGCATTGACATATATTTTT
Source organism: uncultured bacterium (assembly GCA_964606555.1). Lineage (GTDB taxonomy): Bacteria > Fidelibacterota > Marinisomatia > Marinisomatales > Marinisomataceae > Marinisoma. The sequence continues at coordinate 21,082 of CAZSGU010000015.1, forward strand.
GAAGAATCTTGTT